>JAGXSZ010000026.1 GCA_018333515.1 Actinomycetota bacterium | reverse complement strand
GATTCCACCTCGCGATGGACACCCTTGCCCTTGGCTAATGGTTCCCACTGCCAAGCCCATAGCGGACTTTCACCGCTAAGCTATCGCCCATGCCGGGCGCACAAGCAGAAAAACCGCCCCACAAAGCGGTTTTTCTAAAGTTCGAATCCAACCTGCGCCCCGGATCGGGCAATCTTCGAACTATTGCAGCAATTGTGCCTTTATGCAAGTGCTTAATGATATTACCCCAAAACTAAAGCGATCGCCAATAGATTAGACGACCGCAAAAGTCAAAGTTTGATATGATATATAGCGCTCGAACAGCCTTGCAAATTTGCACTGTTTATTTGCTAAAAAGCCCCTTCAGCAGCTTTAGAATACGTCGCCACCAACTCGAACGAGCGTAAAGCGTCTCGTAGTAGGCTTTCCGTCGCAATTCTTCCGCCTGACAACCGGCTGCGATTTGCTCCGGTGTCCACTGGGCAGCCCAGACTATTCTACCTTCTTGTATCCAGTAATGTGACTTACAAGCTTGCTGCCAATTCCCGATTGAGGGATAAAGGGTTGGCTCTCCTTTCGTCTCTTTAAAAGACCATTCGGTTGGGCCTAAAGGAGTCCTAATCTTTGAGCCGCAACCACAAGGGCAAAGATGAGCTGCTGTGCCGAACTCTTCCGATACATAGAGTGCCCCTGGTTCCAGTTCCTTTGGCATATAATGCACACGCTGCAATCTAATCCGCATAAGATGACTCTCCAACTATCTTAAGATCAGCAATTTCAAACAAGAGGTGATATTGGGGCAGCTCTTCCAAATAGAATCCGCGCAGCTGCTTAAACTTAATAACAGCCAAACATGCGTTTAATGCGTTTAGTTCGCTGATCTGAATGTTTGTCTTGTATATTTCATCAGGGTTGTCCGCGAGCGGTGCCATCCCTTTGTCACGTACATTTTGACCATGCTCAGCGGCGTAATAGGCTGTACGCAACTGACCATTAATCGAGCCTCGTT
This sequence comes from Actinomycetota bacterium, assembly GCA_018333515.1. NCBI lineage: Bacteria > Bacillati > Actinomycetota > Actinomycetota bacterium. Next base: position 17,024 of record JAGXSZ010000026.1, on the reverse strand, counting down.
TGCGGTTGAGACCCATTCCTACATCAATGAATGGGATACCCCTTGAAATGAGCAGATCAAAAATACCAGCCCGAGACGAGCCTTTATCGACACATACGAAAGCGAAGGTCGCTCCGTCGAGATCGCCATCACACGAGCTATCGAGAAAGTTCGGCGTGACAGACAATCCTGTCCGGAAATTGCCGTAGCGCGAATGATAGACTGCCGCCTTCTTTTGGCCAAGTTCAGTCGGCTCAAGTCTCCCTGGTGAACGAAAAGCATTGTGCACATGGTAGTCATCGTGGTCAAACGCCCGAATCTCCCTCACCGAGGTCTTTACAAGGAAGTCCAGCACATATGCGCCTGTGCCACCGAGGCCTATTACAGCAATCACATCGTCCTTGAATTTTGCAGATAGGTCAGTGATTTCTGCTCGACTCGTCAGCGTGTCGTGAAACTTGAATACCGAGTTAGACACCACCTCCGTTACTGCACCAAACGTGTAGGGATTAACGCCATGCAGTTCAATCGCCGGGCCGGATATTATAGCCACGTAACTTTCAATCTTTTCAAAGAAATCCTTAAACTTCCCATTGGCCTGGGGCTTGTTCGAAAATGAACGCTGCACGACCACATCGCTACAGGCCTCACTTAATGAAATCTGAGCGGGGCCTCCACCGAGATTGGGGATTGGCGTTCCGTCAAGGTTATGAGGGACAGACCCAGCGAAGAAAATCTGGTGATCGTCCTGGGTGACTCGCTCCTGATCTACAAATACGAGCTTCGTGACTATTTCGCCGATCTGCAATTCTTCTTGACCGTTCAAATAAGGAATGTCGCGTATCACCATGCAGTTGCTGTCAAAGGCGACGGCATATCCCTTCTCTACCAATCGCCTTATATCATCATTATGATTGACCAGTATCTGAAACACTGAAGACCATTCCTTCTTTTACCTTAACAGATCCACCAGGTGGAAGTATGCCTTCCGGCTTATTACCATGGCCGTTTTTGTATTTAACGGAGTAGGTTATCTCAGGATGTTCCGCGTAGTTAGGGATTTCAAGCGTAACCACTTCAGCATAGGTAATCTCACCCTTCGGCCATTCGTGGGGCGTACCCTCTACGATTATCGTAACTTCTTTTTTTTTGCCAGATGCTTCATGACTATGTTCTTCGTTAGTTTCCATAATATTGTCTCCTTTAAATATTACTTATCTACTTCTTTTTCTCTCTCTGGCTCAAGGCGCTTCCTGCTGCTGCCTTTGATGTCTTGCTTGTTCTATTGTCTCGCAAAACCTTTGATGCTGCTGTTGCTGCTTTTTTTCCTGTAACTTTCTTTGCCACAGTAATTGCTCCTTTCTTAGGTTAAATTATATTGCATACATGCAATATACAACAAATCAAGCGCTGTTGCAAGTATTAAATATTATTTTACAGGTGAAACTATTTCCGATATAATATTTATCAAAGGAGGCTTATTTATGAAAGCAGTTGACTCAAAAAGGCTAGCCATACTAATAAAATCAAAAAGACAAGAATCTGGTCTTACGCTCCAAGATCTGTCCGCCAAAATCAAAATTAGTCCTGCAACCCTATCTCGTCTTGAAGCTAAAGAAACTCAGCCCGATACTCTTGCCTTGGCAAAACTATCAGTTTGGTTAAATGTTCCGATCGCCGAGCTACTACAAATTAAGACACCAACGGAGCAAAAAGGTACAACCCCTGATATTGTAGGGGCACATCTTAGAGCAGACCGGAATCTATCAGCCGATGCAGCCGAAAACCTTGCAAAACTTTTCAGTGATCTTTACGTAACCCTTAAGAAGGATACCTAGAATTGCACAGCAAACAAGTATGGTTAGTAAGGAATCGCCGTGAGAAAATCGCCGCCGATATAAGAGAGATGACACAGCCCTGTGCTTCAGAGCCACTCGATCCTTTTGATTTATCCTCAGCTTTGGGCATTAATCTAATGACGCCTTTTGAAATAAAAACCGCAGATACTAGTTGCGTTAACAACTTATGTGGAAGTTACTCAGATGAATGGGATGCATTCACAATAGCAGCACTTGAAATAAATAAAATCGTTATAGTTTATAATCCGACCAAACCGCCAAAAAGAATTAACGCGACGTTAATGGAAGAGGTATCACACATAATTCTTGATCATGAGCCTTCTCGTATAACACAACAGTCAGGAACTTTTTTTAGAGACTACAATAGCGAGCAAGAAGATGAGGCCAAATATGTTGGCTGGGCTGCGCTACTTCCAAGAGCCTCGCTAAGATGGGCTATAGACGAGAAACTGTCCATGCAAGATATAAGCGACCATTTTGGTACAAGCCCTGAAATGGTTAGTTATCGGCTTAACATGACTAATTTGAGGAAAGCTCATCTAAAAAGCATTGCCAATACTTAGTTTTAAACACTATGATTTTAACCGTACCCCATTCTCATTACAAACCGAAACTAGAGTTATTCTCATCATGACCCTACCCCAGCTTCATCCTATCCAGCACCAGACGATATCCGTCGGCGCCGTATTCGAGGTAGCGTTTTACGCGGCTGATGGTGGCGGTGCTGGCGCCGGTTTCGGTGGCGATGTCTATGTAGGTTTCGCCGGCGTCTAGTTTGCGAGCGACAGCCCAGCGCTGGGCCATCGATTTTATCTCGGCGATGGTGGAGAGGTCTTCAAAGAACTTATATGCTTCTTCTTTGGTCTTTAGCTTCAAAATGGCTTCGAAAAGGTCGTCTATCTGCTCCGTCTTGATTCTTTCGTCAAGCGCCATCTGGCACCTCCAGGCACATCGCCGTTATACCGAATTAACTCTTTATTATTTTAACACAAAAAAGCGTTAAATCATCTACCTCGACAAGGTGATTTGCGCCCGCAGGCAAAGCGATTCACAACCCGTTACTCGACGGTGTGCCACATCAGCCGGTTCGCCTCGAACTTGTAGTTGATGAGGTCTTCTTCGAGAAGATAGCCGAGGTACGCCTTGAGCGTGTCGATGCAGAGGTAGTATTGCTGGAGCGAGGTCACTTCGACGCCATACTTCTTATTTACCTCCCACAGAATCGTGTCGACCGTAGCGGGTTCCCTCACAATATGGAGGATTTCGTCGGCGAGCGCCCGTATCCTGGCGATATTGAGGTCGGCGAGGTCGGTAATGTCGGCGGTCGGCGCGGCGTGCGACGGGATGAACGCGCGCGCCGGCACCTTCCTCACCCGCTCTATCGATTTAATCATCTCGCCCACGTTGACGGTATAGATAAGGATAAGTCGCTGCCAAGCTTTGAGCGAGAACAAAGCGTCGCCGCAGAAGAAGACTCCTTCGGTCATGACCCCCATCTGGTTCGGCGAATGCCCTTTGATGGATATGACGGCGAACTTCTTGTTGCCGATTTGCAGGCCGGGCTCTTCGAGAAGTTCGTCGACGGGCGAGACCTTAGCCATCATAAAGGGCTGTTTCAACTCTTCGGGGGCATCGGCTCCGTAGATGTAGAACGGCTCCAGGCTGGGGTTTTGCATGATGGCCGCCTCGAGCGCCGGCGCGTAGACCTTGCAACCGGTCTCCTTGACGAGATAGTTGTTGCCCCCGTAGTGGTCGGCGTGCGAGTGGGTGTTGATAATCACGCCGAGCCTCCAGCCTTTGACCTCGAGCGCGGCGAGTATTAGCTGCGCCGAATCGTCATCCATGCCGGTGTCGATGACGACGCACGTGTCGTCGCCGGTGAGCACGACGCCGTAGTTGGCGTCATGGGCTATATAATATATCTCCTCGTTAACTTGAATAAGGTCGGTCATATTTACCCCATCGCTACACGCGACACACTGCGCCGGCTATCAAAAAAACGGCCTCCGCGACAACATCTCGATAACCCGAAACCAATCGCTCCGCGCATTCTAGTACTAGTTCCGACCACTACTCCTCAATCCGTTCCAGTTCAAAGACGACCGGGTTTGCCGGGTCCGGGCAGCAGACAGAAACCTTATTCCCTTCGCCGCCCCAGGGAAAAACGCCGTTGAACCGGAGCACCGTCAGAAACGGAAAAATCGACTGAAACGCCCAGCCGCAGAAATGCTCGGGCACCGCCTCGCCCCGCACTTCCCAGGTATCGCCGACTTTCAGCTTGAACGGGCAGGTGCCTTTGCCCATTATCTCGGTGATGGTCATGCGTACTGTTGGTCCCTTCGACATGTTAATGCCTTTCTTAAACTAAACTACCCAACAACCCCGCCTGCCGCTGCTCGACGAGCCTATAGGGTTATTACCTTATTCCTCAACGTCCCAATCCCCTCTATCTCGACTTCGACCTCGTCGCCGATTTGCATCGGCCCCACGCCGGGAGGAGTCCCGGTCAGGATTATGTCGCCGGGGCAGAGCGTCATGACGTGCGAAATGAATGAGACGAGAAAATCGGGCTTGAAATGCATGTTCGAGGTGTTCGACGACTGCGTCACCTCGCCGTTGAGGCGCAGCTCTATCTTAAGATTGTTCGGGTCGATATCGGTTTCGATACACGGGCCTATCGGCGCGAAGGTATCGAAGCTCTTCGCCCGCGTCCACTGCCCGTCCTTGCGCTGCAGGTCGCGAGCGGTAACATCGTTGGCGCAGGTGTATCCGAGAATACGCGCCGGCGCCTGCTCGACGCTGACCTGGCGGGTGATATCCTTTATGACGATGGCAAGCTCGGCCTCGTATTCTATCCATGAACTCATCCGCGGATAGATGATTGCGTCGCCGGCCGCGATAGCCGCCGAGACCGGCTTCATGAAGATAATCGGTTCGTCGTGCGGCTCCATGCCGATTTCGGCGGCATGGTCGATGTAGTTGAGACCGACAGCGACGATCTTAGTCGGGATTACCGGTTCGAGCAACCGGACATCATCGAGACGATATGTCGCTTCGCCGACGGTATACCTGATAAAAGGCGTCCCGTCGATGACGCGGATTGTGTCGCCTTCGAGCACACCATATGCGATTGGCCCGCCACACGAAAACCGCACTATCTTCAAACTCGAACCTCCGGTGATAAAGTTAGGCCCACCCGCGTTGTCAGGTTTCGCTTACGCGTCTTCGGGGTTGTCCGCGCTGTCCGTCCCGTTAAAGCCTTGCTCCTCATGGACGCGCTTGTGCATCAGGCCGTATTCGACGGAATCAAGGAGCGCCTGCCAGCTGGCCTCGATGATGTTCTCGGAGACACCGATGGTGCCCCAGGTCTTCTCGCGGTCGGTGCTTTCGATAAGAACCCTGGTCACGGCACCTGTTCCCTTTTTCTCGTCGAGCACGCGTACCTTAAAGTCGGTCAGCTCGATGGTGTCGAGCGCCGGATAGACCGAGCCGATTGCTTTGCGCAGCGCTCCGTCGAGCGCGTTTATCGGGCCGTTCCCTTCGGCGGTCTCGATGACCGTCCTGCCCCCGACATACAGCTTTATGGTAGCCTCGGTCGCGACCTTACCGTCCTCGCGTTTTTCCATCGTCACCTTGAACCGTTCGAGCTTGAAGAAGGTCGGATGGATGTTGAGCGCCTTCCTCAGGAGTATCTCAAACGACGCGTCGGCGGCTTCGAAGTGATAGCCGACATGCTCGAGGCCTTTGATGCGATTTAATATATCGGTGACCTTGTACGGCTCGCCGGAGAGGTCGATACCGAGTTCGTTCGCCTTCATCACGATAGTGCTTTTGCCGGCAAGCTCCGAGATGACGACGCGCTGGATATTGCCGACAAGCGCCGGATTGACATGCGCGTAAGTCTGGTCGTGTCGTTCGACGGCGCTGGTATGAACGCCCGCTTTGTGCGCGAACGCGCTCCGCCCGACATATGCCTGCTGGGGATAGGGACTAAAGTTGGCTATCTCGCTGACCAGGTGTGACGCCTCGGTCAGCAACATCAACTGCTCGGGGCTGATCGTCTCTATGCCGAGCTTTATGTTGAGTGCCGGGATGATGGAGCAGAGATTCGCGTTGCCGCAGCGCTCACCATACCCGTTCATCGTCCCTTGAACCTGGGCGACACCCGCTTCGACCGCCACCAGCGAATTGGCGACGGCGCACTCCGTATCGTTGTGCGCATGAATCCCGAGCGGCGTATCGAGTTGTGCCTTGACCTCTTCGACTATGCGCTTTACCTCGAGCGGCAGCGCGCCGCCGTTGGTATCACAGAGCACCAAGTAATCCGCACCGGCGTCTTGCGCGGCTTTAAGCACGTCAATCGCGAAAGCGGAGTCGGCTTTGTAGCCATCGAAGAAATGTTCGGCGTCGAACAAGACCTCCAGGCCGTGCTCTTTTAGATAAGCGATAGACTCGCCGACCATCTTCTTATTCTCTTCCCAGGTCGTCCTGAGCGCCTCTTCGACATGGACATGCCAGCACTTGCCGACGAGGCAAGCCGCTCTTACGCCCGAATCGAGAATCGCTTCGAGATTGGGGTCGTCTTTGGCGTGAATGTTTTTGCGGCGCGTGCTGCCGAAACCGACTATCTTGGCGTTCTCGAGTTCCACGTTTTTGACGCGCTCGAAAAACTCCATGTCTTTGGGGTTGGAGCCGGGCCAGCCGCCCTCGATATAATGGACCCCGAGCTTGTCCAGCTCGTGGACGATTCTGAGCTTGTCGGTGACGGAAAAAGATATCCCTTCCCGCTGCGCACCGTCCCTCAGCGTTGTGTCGTATATTTTAACCCGTGCCATATATCTCACCTTGCATAATCTCAGCTATATCGCAAGCTGCGTCGATTTCATTACATGTTACCAGGTATTCTCGAGTTCGCCAGTCTGTTTTGAACGCTTCTACCTTTATCGGCTCGGTTTCTCTCGTCTGGTAGGATAATCACACCCCCGAGCGGGAAGAACAGCGATCAAAGTTCCTTGCGAGCCTATGCGTACTCTAGCCAATGCTCGTATTTCGCGTCCTCGCCTTTGACGGCGGCAAAAAACTTCTCCTGGAGCGCGATGGTGACCGGCCCTGGTTTTCCTATCTCCCGCTTGTCGACCTCGCGGATAGGGGTTATCTCGGCCGCCGTTCCCGTCACGAATATCTCATCGGCAAGGAAGAGGTCGCTTCTGACCAGGTCGCGCTCGACGACCTCGTAACCCATGTCGCGCGCCAGCTCCATGACGGTATCTCTGGTAATGCCCTCAAGGATGCTCGCCGCGGTCGACGGGGTATGGATTGCCCCGTTTTTGACGACGAAGATGTTCTCGCCGCTGCCCTCGGAGACAAATCCGCGCGAATCGAGCAGAATGGCTTCCTCGTAGTTACTATATATCGCCTCGAGTTTAGCGAGAATCGAATTTATATACTGCCCCGTCGCTTTGGCGGCCGGCGGGAGCGAGTTCGGGTCTATCCTTCTAAACGATGATATCATCGCCTTAATACCGTTTTTCATGCCCTCATCACCGAGATAGGTCCCCCACGACCAGGTCGCAATCGCGACATCGACCGGTGAGTTAAGCGGGTTTAAGCCCATCTCGCCGTAGCCGCGGAAGACGATGGGGCGAATATAGCAGCTCTTGAGATTATTGACGCGCACCAGTTCTTTTGTCGCCTCGACGAGCTGCTCGACGCTGTAGGGAACCGGCATCAAATATATCTTCGAGGAATCCATGAGCCGCTCGATATGTTCGGTTAGGCGAAAGACCGCCGGGCCTTTCGGGGTCTCGTACGCCCTTATGCCCTCGAAGACACCCGAGCCATAATGGAGCGCGTGGCTCAAGACATGGACTTGAGCCTTATCCCAATCGACCATCTCACCGTTGAACCATATTTTCTCGACCTTTTCTATCGGCATCGTTCGACCCCCATTGTTGTTTATCAATTACCCTTTGACAAGCTCAGCGACCATGTCACCGACTTCAGAGGTGCCGTATCCCATCTTGCCCGCGGCCAGCCCTTTGAGTTTCTCGCCCGTCATCGTAGTGACCGCTTTCTCGATGCGCGCGCCGGCCGCTTTCTCGCCGAGGTTTTCCAGCAACAACTGGAGCGCTGAAATGGCGGCTAGCGGGTTGATAATATTCATTCCGGTGTATTTCGGAGCCGACCCGCCGATGGGCTCGAACATCGAGACGCCCTCGGGGTTGATGTTGCCGCCGGCGGCGATACCCATCCCGCCTTGGATCATCGCGCCCAGGTCGGTTATGATATCGCCGAACATGTTGTCGGTGACGATGACATCGAACCACTCCGGGTTTTTGACGAACCACATGCAGATGGCGTCGACATGCGCGTAATCGGTCGTCACGTCGGCGTACTCCGTAGCTACCTCATTAAACGCGCGCTCCCAAAGGTCGAATGCATATGTTAGGACATTGGTCTTCCCGCACAGCGTGAGGTTCTTTCTCATGTTGCGCTCACGCGTGTACTCGAACGCGAAACGGATGCAGCGCTCGACGCCTTTGCGGGTATTGACGCTCTCCTGAACGGCGACCTCATCGGCCGTGCCCTTCTTTAAGAAACCGCCGGCTCCGGCATAGAGGCCTTCGGTGTTCTCGCGCACGACGACGAAGTCTATCTCGTCGGGGCCTTTATCCTTGATTGGCGTGTAGACTCCCGGATAGAGCTTGACCGGGCGCAAATTGATGTATTGATCCAGCTCGAAGCGCGTCCTAAGCAGAATCCCTTTCTCTAGAATTCCGGGTTTGACATCGGGGTGACCGATGGCGCCGAGCAAAATCGCGTCTTGGAGGCGGAACTCATCGATAGCCGAGTCGGGCAAGACCTCGCCTGTAGCGATATACCTGTCCCCGCCGAAATCATAGTGTGTCAACTCATACTTGAAATTCTCGACTTCGCTGACCGACTCTAAGACCTTAAGCGCTTCCCTTACGACCTCTGAACCGGTTCCATCACCGGGCATAACACCAATTTTATACAACTTACTCCTCCTTCAGCTCTAGTCTTCCATACTATATTCGCGCAGTCCCTTAGCTTTCTAGCACTCCATCACACATCATCTAATCGATAATACCTTAGACCGCAACTTGTAGGGGCCGAACTCGTCTCGGACCGCATGCCTTAGACCGCAACTTGTAGGGGCCCGAGCTTGTCTCGGCCCGCATGCCTTAGACCGCAACTTGTAGGGGCCGAGCTTGTCTCGGCCCGCATGCCCCTAAACTCAACCCATGGGCGAAGACAAGCTTCGCCCCTACATTTTCATCCGTTGCAAGCCGGAAATGATCTCTTGACTATGCCAACTAGGAAACTTGATTCTAGTGCTTTGCCACACATCATCTGATCGATACTGCTTTCGACTATGACTTAACTTTTTCTCTAACATAGTTTATCAGGCCGCCCTGCTTGATAATATTGCTGATAAACTCGGGGAACGGCTTCGCGTGGTAGACCGCTCCCGTCGTGAGATTCTTTATTTCGCCCTTGTCGGTATCGACCTCTACCTCATCGCCGGCGCTGATGCCGTCGACCGCCTCGACGCTCTCCAGAATCGGCAACCCCGTGTTTATCGCGTTGCGGTAGAATATCCTGGCAAACGATTTGGCGATAACACACGAGATACCCGCCGCTTTGATCGAGATCGGCGCGTGCTCACGTGACGAGCCGCAGCCGAAGTTCTCGTCCGCGACGATGATGTCGCCCTTCTTCATCTTGTTCATGAACTCGGGGTCGGCGTCTTCCATGCAGTGCCTGCCCAGCTCATCAGGGTCGCTCGTCTTGAGATATCGCGCCGGGATTATCGCATCGGTATCGATGTCTCTCGCGAACTTCCACGCATTTCCTTTGTATATCATATAGCGCCTCCAGTGATTGTAAGCTTAATCGGTTATCAGCTTCTCGGTCGCAAACCGTTGAGCGATCAAAATTCAAAAAGCAAAATGAAGAGTATAAAATCTCACTAAATCCCACCAAGTCTCACTGTTACAAGCTATCCGGCGAGATTATCTTGCCGGCTACGGCGGACGCCGCGGCGACCGCCGGGCCGCTCAGGTAGACTTCGCTCCCCGGATGACCCATCCGTCCGACAAAATTGCGGTTTGTCGTGGCCAGCGCCCGTTCGCCTTTGGCGAGAATACCCATATGCCCGCCGAGACACGGCCCGCACGTCGGTGTGCTTACCGCCGCTTTTGCCTCGATGAATATATCCAACAGGCCTTCCTTCATCGCCTGGCGATAGATATCCTGCGTCGCAGGGATGATGATACAGCGTATTTTTCTATCCACCTCGCGGCCTTTGAGAACCTGGGCCGCGATGCGCAAATCCTCGAGCCGCCCGTTCGTGCATGAGCCGATGACCACCTGGTCGATTGTGACGTCACCCACCTCGGAGATGCCCCGCGTGTTCGACGGCAGGTGCGGAAACGCGACCTGTAGTTCGATGTCGGAGACATCCCACTCAAAGAGAGCGGCGTACTCCGCGTCGGCGTCGCTCTCGTACACGGTAAACTCGCGTATCGCGCGCCCCTCCACATAGTCGAGCGTCTTCTCGTCCGGCGCGATGATGCCGGATTTGCCGCCCGCCTCGATCGCCATATTGCACATCGATAGCCGGCTATCCATGGAAAGCGCCGAAATCGCCTCGCCTGTAAACTCCATCGCCTGGTAGAGCGCGCCATCGACGCCGATCTTGCCTATCGTATAGAGAATAAGGTCTTTGCCGGTGACCATCGGATTGAGCTGGCCTTTAAAGACGAATTTAATAGACGACGGGACTTTCAACCAGGTCTCGCCGGTCGCCATCGCCGCCGCCAGGTCGGTACTGCCGACCCCGGTCGAAAACGCGCCGAGCGCGCCGTAAGTGCAAGTATGCGAATCGGCGCCGATTACCGCATCCCCGGGGCCGACCAGGCCTTGCTCGGGAAGGAGCGCGTGCTCGATACCCATCCGCCCGACCTCGAAATAGTTGGTGAGGTCTTGCTCATAAGCGAATTCCCGGACCATCTTGCACTGCTCGGCCGAGTCGATATCCTTGTTCGGCGCGAAATGGTCGGGCACGATGACAACCCTGTCTTTGTCGAAGACCTTTTCGACGCCTGTCCGCCTAAACTCTTTAATCGCGATCGGCGCCGTTATGTCGTTGCCGAGCACGAGGTCGAGCTTGATGTTTATCAAATCCCCCGGTGTCACGCTGCTCTGCTCGGCGTGCGCCGCGAGTATCTTTTCAGTTATAGTCATCCCCATAAGTGCCGCTCCATTCCCCAACTAATGTAACTTCTATCTCAATTAAAGCACCGGCCGCTAAGGGCCGTCTTATACGACCCCCTGGACCCCTCGACCTCATCTAGCCGCTAAGAGCTTTGTTTATCGCGTTAAGATATGCGCGGGCGCTCGCCTCGATGATATCGGTGCTCACACCGCGCCCTAGAACCGGTCTACCCTCTATTTCGAGCTGGATGGTCACGTCGCCCTGCGCGTCGAGCCCGCCGGTAATAGCATTGACGTTGTAGCTTATAAGCTTCGCCGCGACACCCGTCGCTCGCTGGATGGCGTTGCAGACTGCGTCGACCTGGCCGTCTCCCCGCGAAGTCTCTTCGACGACGTCGCCGTTCTTGCGCAACTTGACCGTCGCGGTCGGTGTCTCATCGGTACCCCCGCGGACATGGATGTATTCGAGCGCGAAGACATCCAATAGGGTTCGCATCTCATCCGCGAGAATCGCCTCGATATCGACATCGGTTATCTCGGACTTCTTGTCCGCTAGGTCTTTAAAGCGCGAGAATGCGCTCTCCAGCTCCTCATCGCTCAACTTGTGCCCGAGCGATTCGAGGTGTTTTCTAAACGCATGTCGCCCCGAGGTCTTCCCGAGAATCAGCGCGCTCTCGCTGATGCCTACCCGCTTAGGGTCGATTATCTCGAAGGTCGAGCGCTCTTTCAAGACGCCGTCCTGATGGATGCCGGAGGAATGCGCAAAGGCGTTTCGCCCGACTATCGCTTTGTTCGGCTGTACCTGATACCCGGTCAGCGTGCTTATCAACCGGCTCGACCTGCTAATCTCTTCGGTCTTTATGTTTGTATACTTGCCAAGCGTGTTGCGCCTGGTATCGAGAATCATCGCGATTTCTTCGAGCGCGGTGTTGCCGGCGCGCTCGCCTATCCCGTTGACTGTGCCTTCGACTTGAGTGGCGCCGTTTACAACAGCAGCAAGCGCATTCGCCGTCGCCATGCCGAGGTCGTTGTGGCAATGGACGCTCACGACCACGTCCCGCATCGCGGGAACAGCCTCGATAAGGTCGCGTATGAGCTTGCCGAACTCGTCCGGCGTCGCGTAACCGACCGTATCGGGAATGTTGACCACGGTCGCGCCGCTCGCGATTACCGCCTCTAGTACCCGGCACAGAAACCCGAAGTCGGAACGGGTCGCGTCCATCGGAGAAAACTCGACGTCGTCGACGTAAGATTTCGCCTTCTTGACGGCATGGACCGCCATCTTCAGCACATCGTCGCGCGTCTTGCGGAGCTGGTGCTCGATTTGCATATCCGACGTCATGATAAACGTATGGATGCGCGGTCGCGCCGCGTCTTTTAGCGCCTCGGCCGCCCTTTCGATATCCGCGTCGACCGCCCTGGCCAGCGCGGCTATAACCGGCTCGCGCACCTTCCGGGCGATCAAACTGACCGCCTCGAAATCGCCTTGCGAAGTAATCGGAAAACCCGCTTCGATAGCGTCGATACCGAGCTTCGCGAGCTGGTCCGCTATCTCAAGCTTCTCCCTCGAGTTGAGGCTGATGCCTGGTGATTGCTCGCCGTCCCTCAACGTCGTGTCAAACAAATATACCCTGTTCTTGTCTGGACTATTCTTGTCCGGGGTCACATTAACTACCACCTTCATCAGCGGCCGGCGCTCTTGCGCCGCCCGCCCGGAAATATATCTCGCCGAGTTGTTTTTCGACATTATGCCCGAGCCTTGGCGGCCGCCCGCCCGGAAACAAGCCGCTTCCGCCCTATATAACCATGAACTTCGAATAGGCGACGCCCGGTAACGACCTTATCTCTTCGATTACCTCATCCGAGATAGGCGTGTCGACGTTGAGACCCATAAGGGCTTCGCCGCCGATTTTCTTCCGCCCTACCTGCATGTTCGCGATATTTATGTTGTTTTGGCCGAGAATCGTCCCGACCTTGCCGATCATGCCCGGTACGTCCTCATACCTGAAGAACGCCATATACTTCGAGGGCATCATGTCGATGTCGAACGCGTAGATGTTGACGAAACGCTCCTGGTTCTTCTTGCCGACAATCGTCCCGGCGACCCCGATCTCTTCGCCGCCGTTGCGCCCTTTGATTCTGATCAAGTTGACGTAATCCTGCGATGAAGACTTTTTGCTCTCGTTTATCTCAATACCGCGCTCCTCGGCGAAGATCGGCGCATTGACGTAATTGACCTGCTCTTCCACGACATTCTCAAAAATCCCTTTGAGCGTGGCGATCGTCAGCAGCTTCGTATCGTGCTGGGCGATTTGACCGACATACTCGATATCCACCGAATGGATGCCGTCCTCGGCGAGAGCGTTGAAGAGCCTGCCCAACTTCTCGGCGAGCGCCAGAAACGGTTTAACGGCTTCCATCGCCTCGACCGAGATGAGCGGAATGTTCACCGCGTTGCTTACGAATTCGCCCTTCAGGCCCGCTATAACCTGGTCGGCTATCATAGTTCCCGCTTTATCTTGGGCCTCGACCGTCGATGCCCCGAGATGCGGCGTACAGATTACCTGCTCGAACTCGAAGAGCGGGCTCTCCGTCAGCGGCTCCGTGTCGAAGACGTCGAAGCCGACTCCGCCGACTTTGCCGCTCTTTAGGGCGTTGATCAGCGGCTCCTGCTGATAGATACCACCTCGGGCGGTATTTATCAGGCGCACGCCGTCTTTCATCATCGCCAGCTCGCGCTCGCCTATCATTCCCATCGTCTCTTTCGATTTCGGTAGGTGAACCGTGATGAAATCCGCGACTTTAAGAACGTCTTCGATGCTTCCCGCACGCTCGATGCCGAGCTGCGCGTAGCGCTCTTTGGATACATACGGGTCATAAGCGAATATTTTCATTCCGAGACCATGCGCCCTCGCGGCGACGAGCGTTCCGATTCGACCGAGGCCGATTATGCCGAGAACTTTCTCGAATACCTCGATGCCTTGAAATTTACTCCGCTCCCACTTACCCGACTTCGTCGATGAACATGCCTGCGGAATCGAGCGCGCGCTCGCTAAAAGCAGCGCGATGGTATGCTCGGCGGCGGAGATGATATTGCTCTGCGGAGCGTTGGCGACGATGATACCGCGCTTAGTTGCGGCATCGACGTTGATGTTGTCGACGCCGATTCCGGCGCGCCCGATTACTCTTAGCTTATCGGCGCGGCTGATGACCTCTTCGGTCACTTTGGTGGCACTACGGATTATAAGTCCATCGTATTCGCCTATCGCTTCGACGAACTCTTCGGCGGTCATCTCGGTATTTACATCTACTTCGAAACCAGCCGCCTTCAGGTTATCGATGCCGGCTTCCGCTATCTTCTCTTTGACCAAAACTTTCACGGCGGTTCCCCCCTATTTACTTAAAACGCGTTCTCCATGAAGACCTTCTCCGCGGCCTGGACACCCATGCCGAGCGTCACCGGATAACCCAGCTCCGACAGGACCATCTCTACGCCGGCGAGCGTCGTCATGATATCGAACTTATCGAAGTAGCCGAGGTGGCCGATCCTGAATATCTTGCCTTTCAGGTGGTCCTGCCCGCCCGCTATCGTTATGCCGTATTTCTCCTTTAGCATTTTGACGAGCGCGCCGCCATCGACGCCTTCGGGAACCCAGACCGGAGTTACCGCGTTACCGCGACCCTCGGCCGGCGCGAAGAGCTTCAAGCCCATCGCCTCCGAACCTTTGCGCGCGGCATCAGCGAGAATCGCGTGACGCCTAATGATATTCTCAAGGCCTTCCTCGCGCATCAGCCTCAGGGCCTCGCCCAGGCCGACTATGAGTGAGACCGGCGGCGTAAACGGTGTCGTCGGCGCCGATTTGCGCAGCGAGTCGGCCGATTTCTTCCAGCTGAAGTAGAACTTCGGCAATGTCGACTTCTCGACCGCCGCCCAAGCCTTGTCGCTTACCGACACGCAGGCCAGACCCGGCGGCATCATAAGGCCCTTCTGGGAGCCGGTCATAACGACATCGAGATTCCATTGGTCGGTCTTACACTCGACCGCGCCGATTCCGGTTATCGAGTCGACGACCAGAACGGCGGCGTAATCCTTGACGATGCCGCCGATGGTCTCAACGTCGCTCAAGACACCGGTAGATGTCTCACTTTGGACGACAAAGACCGCTTTTATGTCGGGATTCGCATCGAGTTCGCGTTTGATGTCATCAGGATTTATTACTTGGTCCCACTCATACCCCAACTCGATAACATCGATGCCGTAAGCTTCGTTTATCTTAATCAACCTGTCACCGAACTTACCGTTCGAGCAACATATGACCTTGTCTCCCGCGGACAACAGGTTGACTACGGCCGACTCCATCACGCCCGTGCCCGACGCCGAAAACATCAAAACATCGTTTTTCGTCTCGAAGACATACTTCAAACCTTCTTCGACCGCGACAAGCAGTTCGGTAAAGGCCGGCGTCCGGTGATGAAACATCGGCCTGGCCTGGGATAGCAGAACCTCCGCGGGAACCGGCGTCGGTCCCGGTGTCATCATATACTCTTTTCTCATCAAAACCTCCGTCACCCTCAAAGTAACTCGAAATGGTTCGCATATAAAACGAAGGGACTACCGCTGCTGTCAGGCCCAAGGCCGACCCTACGCGACTATTAAACTATTAAGCACTAGAAAGGCGTGGTTGACCCACAAACGGCTCCTACAGCAACTCTTTCTGTTTTATCCAGGCCATCATAGAGCGAAGTTCTTTGCCGACCTTCTCGATAAGATGCTCGGACTCTTTCTTGCGTATCGATTTCAAAACAGGCTGGTTCGCCGTGTTTTCAAGCATCCACTCACGCGCAAAACGCCCGGATTGGATGTCGTCGAGTACGCGTTTCATCTCCCGGCGCGTCTCATCGGTGATAATACGCTTGCCGACGGTTATGTCGCCGTATTCCGCCGTGTTGCTGATAGAGTACCGCATACCGGAAATGCCCTGCTCATAGATGAGGTCGACGATTAGCTTAAGCTCGTGAAGACACTCGAAATAAGCTATCTCCGGCTGGTATCCCGCCTCTACGAGCGTGTCGAAACCGGCGCGGATAAGCTCGCCGGCGCCGCCGCAAAGGACGGCCTGTTCACCAAAGAGGTCGGTCTCGGTCTCTTCTTTGAAGGTGGTCTCGATGACGCCGGCTTTAGCGCCGCCGATGCCCTTAGCATACGCTAGCGCGATATCCTTAGCTTTGCCGGTCGCGTCCTGCTCCACCGCGATAAGCGCCGGCACGCCGATTCCGTCCTGGTACATCCGGCGCACGACATGGCCGGGGCCTTTAGGGGCTATCATTATCACATCGACATCGGACGGCGGGACTATTTGATGAAAATGGACGTTAAAGCCATGCGCAAACGCAAGTACTTTCCCCGCTGTCATATGTTCTTCGATTTCAGTTCTATAAATGATGCTCTGCAACTCGTCCGGGACTAACATCATTACGATGTCGGCCGCGTGCGCGGCATCACCGACGGTCATAACCGTCAGACCGCACTTGACACATTTCTCCCACGACTTACCGTCACCGCGAAGGCCGACTACCACGTCGACACCGCTTTCATGCAGGTTGAGGGCGTGCGCGTGCCCTTGACTTCCAAAACCGATAATCGCGACCTTCTTTCCGTCTAAGAGTCGCATATCCGCATCTTTTTCGTAATAAATCTTTGCCATGTCACCCTCCGCTTTTTTTCAGCTTAATCTTTAAATTATAGCATAAGATAATACTGTTGAGCAGCATTATTACAAAGTTTTTGTTACTTTGTTGTTACTAACGACACAGCGTACTTCATCACATCGCTCAACATCGTTCCCGTCTTAACCTCATCACATCGCTCAACATCGTTCCCGTCTTAAAAACACGGCTTGCGGTAAAGACGTCGATTGTCGGCAGGGGCGGAAAATATCCGCCCCT
>JAGXSZ010000025.1 GCA_018333515.1 Actinomycetota bacterium | reverse complement strand
GAGTCATCGCTGCTCTCTTTATTCGGTGGGCTGATCGGAATTGGTTTTGGCTGGTTGATCTCTTTTATCGTTGGACAAGTGGCGGTTCAATCGGGCACTCCCTTCCACCCACGGGTCGATTTGGATGCGATTTTATTGGCGACCATGTTTTCAACCGCCATCGGTTTGTTCTTTGGGTTGTACCCGGCTAACCGGGCGGCCAACCTGGAACCGGTAGAAGCCCTGCGCTACGAGTAATGGCTCCGTAGAATACCCGACGGTGAGTCGCGTATTCTGTTGAAATCCTTTTTGGCGGCCAGCCTGTTAGCCTGTCAATGCCCTTGACGGATGGATGGGGAGCGAGTACAATACGCCCATTGATGCGGGGTAGAGCAGAGGTAGCTCGTCGGGCTCATAACCCGGAGGTCAGTGGTTCGAATCCACTCCCCGCTACTAAAGTCAAACCAGAGTCCGTCGGGCTCTGGTTTTTCGTTAGCCTGGCGCACAGCGGTAGACATTTTTCCAAAAATGGAGGAATTTCTTATGAACCGCAGTTCGCCGGGTACGTCAAAATCCAAAGTTTCACTTTCCTTAGCCAAAGCCATCGACGGCTTCCTAAAATTTAAAACAGCAGAGGGATTAAGCCAACGCACAATTACCTCCTATGAGTTCACTCTCGGTCATTGGTTGAAATACATCGGAGATCGAGAGGTATCGGAAATTCAATCTTCCGACCTGACCGGCTACATGGCCTGGTTGAGAACCGAATATAAACCGAGCCGTTGGAACGGAAGCTCCGAGCCGCTGTCCGCTAAATCCATCCGAAATGTGTGGGTAACGTTTCGATCCTTTTTCGGATGGCTGCAGGTGGAGTTCAAGTTTCCCAATCCCGCAAAAGAAATCACTGCCCCGAAGTTTCAAAAACATCCTGTTGAAACATTTTCCAAAGAAGACGTTGAAAAAATTCTCAAGGCGTGTGTTTATTCCCGTGAATCGCAGACTGAGGAAAGGAAGAAATTTGTAATGCGCCGGCCGAGTTCCAACCGTGACCAGGCGATTGTGTTGATGTTGCTGGATACTGGATTGCGAGCAACTGAGTTGTGTTCTCTGATCATCAACGATGTAGATCTTAAAACCGGAAAAGTCACCATTCGTCATGGAGTGGCAGGTGGCGCGAAAGGCGGTAAAGGACGCACTGTGTACCTGGGTAAAGTTGCGCGAAAAGCGGTTTGGCGTTATCTTGCCAGCCGAGAGGATGGGGACGATCCCGACGCCCCCCTCTTCATCAGCCATGCGGACCGAGCTTTCAACAAGGATAGTTTGCGTGTCTTGATCAATCGGTTGGGAGACAGGGCAGAAATCAGGAAAGCTTATCCGCATAAATTCAGGCATACCTTCGCCATCACCTACCTGCGTTCTGGAGGAGATGTTTTTACCCTCCAATCGCTTCTGGGTCATGGATCGCTTGATATGGTACGTCATTATGCCCAGATAGCCGAAGTGGATGTGGAGCAAGCGCATCGCAAAGCCAGCCCAGCTGATAACATGCGTCTGTAACCAAGAAATCTTCATTGAGCTAACTTCCCTGCGATAAACATCAATGCCTTTTTCTGGCTTTCTCGGTCAAGCTTATTAAGGAAGACCTCAAGCTCATCACCCGGCGTGGACATCGCCTTCCCTGACAGCCCTGCAATCCGCTCTTGAACATCGGAAGATAACATGGGAGCGTAAGTGCTGTCAGTGATCTCGATACTCTCGTGCATCAGGTTCATGGAGACTGCTTTATAATCCGCCATGGTCTGGGCATGAAGTAACCCGTAGACGGCGTGTCCATGCCGGAATTTGTGAGGAGATTTAAATTCAAGGTGCGCCGAGGAGAACAATAACTCCAAGCGTTTTTGAAGCGCCTGGGAGCGCGTCTTTCCCGGTTCATCCTGTGAAAGAAACTGATCCCCCCAGGAATGCGCGATCGGTGCATACCAGGGACTTGAGCCAGGAAGTGACTTACGGACAAATTCATCCCATTGGCGAACCGGCGCAAGAATTTCAGGAATGTTCAACAGAAAAGTAGTCGCCTTCTTTCCATTCTTGGTATGAACGCCCAGTTCTGGCCATTGGCGAAGTCTCAGATTTTCAAGATCAACCGCCTCAATCGGCAATGTGGTGAAGGCACTGGCACGCATACCTGAAAGGAAGAGCATGGCAGCAGCTGCTTTATCGCGTAATAAGGCCAGGTTATTTTCGGGTACAGGGGTATTGATTAATTCTTGTACCTCATCCAAAGAAACAAAAACATTCTCTGAAGATAACTGCGGTTGGCGAGGTCGGCGTAAAGTATCAATCCATGAAACAGGAAGGCTGTTCATTTCACGAGGATATGTTACTTTTGCCCAACGGAAAAAGCGCTTACTTGAGTCAATGATCTTCTTTTGGGATGCGCTGGCCAGGGTTCTTTTTCCTTCCTTACCTGGTAATGAAGCCAGATAGGACGGTAGGGTCGGCCGAATAGTCTGGACATGGCGGAAATTTTGATCATCCGCCCACAGGAGTAGATGACGCAA
This sequence comes from Actinomycetota bacterium, assembly GCA_018333515.1. Classification (NCBI taxonomy): domain Bacteria; kingdom Bacillati; phylum Actinomycetota; species Actinomycetota bacterium. Next base: position 39,229 of record JAGXSZ010000025.1, on the reverse strand, counting down.
ATAGAATCGATAGCGTTCAACAGAAGCTTGGTTCAACTGTAGAACCTCATCGAGGTATTTGAGATGTTCTTTGACCTTAAGATAGTTCTGGCGTTCGATCACGATGGGCTCCACGATTAATAACGGCTCCACAATTTGCACAAGTGCCTTTGATTAAGACCAGGTTTCCCTTGATCGGTTGAATCTGAGGAGAAAGTAATTTGGATACCTGGTTACAACGCAAACAATACGCTTCATCTTCATTTAGCTTATTGGTCACTTTAGGTTTACGTTGGTTGTTTACCCATCTGGCAAACTCTTCTCCGTTGATCCAAATCCTGTTACGGTTGTCTCTTTGGTGGGGAACATCTATTTGTAACCAATCCCGCAATGTACTTTCGGCAATATCCAGTTCTTCACAAATTTCACGCGGGGTATACAACATCGGCAATAACCCTGGTGCTTTGATGATGACGTTATGAGGTAATTTGGTCCGGTGAATTCTTACTTCCATCCAACGATACTCCTAAGAAATAGTGTTTTGTACTTTATCCATGCATCAGCAGGTCATCCGACCCGAAATCGTTGACAGGATTTCCAAAAGCTTGTTTGATCTGAAGGATATCTTCTGGAATTACGCCGGCATCTTGATTTTCGCCTAAGCCCGTGCGAATTTTTCTGATCGAGTCAGTCAACTGGCTGGCCAGTTTATTGGCGCGTTTGGCTTCGCGTCGCACGGTGTACCAATCGCCAGTTGATTTTGGTGATGTAATTTCAGTCACATCGCTTGCCATCTGTGCAAACTCATTTTCATTTATCATTACCCTGTTTGCCATGCAGCGAGCTTCAAATCGTCTCAAACTGTTGTGGATCTCGTCTACTTGATCTTCAATATCAAGGGTTTCCAACTGTTCAATTGATAAATCCGAAAGCTGAGATACGTATCCGAATAAGCGGGTTAAGTCATCATGAATGGTGTCTAGCTGCGAGACAAGCCTGGTATTCTGCGTTTTGACTGATTTTGTCAGAAAGCATGTGTTCATTGGCGATCCTTTCTAAAAGAGTTACGAGTAGGATAACACCCAGGCTGAGCTACCTCAATCTATTAATTTCGATAGGGTATTTGCCTTGATACCTATCGAAATTGATATATAGATTTTTCCTTCATCTACTTGCACAATAAGATAATCTCGCCTATAATTTTACTGAACAGATGTTCTAATATAAACCCTCAAATTTTCTACTGTTACCTCACTTGCGCATACGACTCTAGAATGACCAACTCCCACCTATACCATCAACTACAAGGTCCTCTCTGGATAGATGCATGCTTGTTCAGGGGGGATTTATGCGTTATGAGCCATTATTTCAGGTCAACATAGGGGAGGATTTCTTCGATGCCATCCATCGTGGTTTTCAATGATGAAGGGTCTGTTCTTTACCAAAATGTGGTCGACGATGTTCAGGATTTGGTAAAGATCATCCGGGATGGCAGAAATGTGCCTGGTTACGCTTTGGATGATTGCCCAGAAGTGCAAGTTAATGGCTTGATTGTTCTCGCGGGTCAGCCACCTAAACCGAAAAGAAAAGCGCCGGCATTATCAGAGCGGCAAATCAGTGTTTTGCAATTACTGGCAAGGGCATATACGCCAGAACAAATTGCGCTAAAACTAGGGTTAACCGAAGCGACCATTCGATTACATATAAGTGCTTTGAAAAAGAAATTTGGCACAGATAGCCGTGACCAGATGATGGCGATGGCGGGTCAATTAGGATTGTGCGATCCTTTTAAAACAAGCCCGGTCCATGATCAACAAGAGGATCAAATACTCTCAAGATGATCTGATGAAATGAAGGGGGATTCGTTGTCAGATTGAAGAAAATATTATATGATTAGAGGCGAACATATTTTTCATATTCCACATCGTAATCCTTGAAAAGTAAAACCACATGTCCAACTTTCCGGCCTGGTTTAACAGAGCGTACAAACGATGGAGCCGATCCCAGGCGGGTGAGGAAGATTTCATAGCCTTTTGCGATCTGTTATGCTATCCACCTTCCAAGGTATTGGGCTGGTTGCATGGCGAGTTTTTACCTGAAGGACCAGAAATTCTGAGCATTGCGGGGACACTCGGAATTGATGTTTACAAAGTATTAGATCTTCCGAAACCTGAGCCCAAGTTACTGAAACTATATTATCGATTTTCACATTTACAAGGACAGGATCGCTCTAGGTTAGTGTTAGCCATTTTTGAGGTTGAAAGACTTCTAAAGGAAGACAACATTTCAACCAGTTCTCCAGAGGCTACAGAAATAATAAAGAATGTGTTTGAAAAATACGGATTGAACAAGTAATTCGATCCGAAGTAGGTTTCGTCAAACGATAAAACGCTCAAAAATAAACTGAGGGGCGTTTTTTTGTTTCTCTTTTCCCTTGCGATGCTATAATAATCTCAAGCAACTGTGTTTAAACAATATACTTGGGAGGCTCTTATGGACTCCGAATTCCTGACGGCAGAGGAAGTAGCTGAATATTTACGACTCCCATTATCGACTGTTTATAAATTTGTTCAAGATAAACGGTTACCTGGCTTCAAAGTGGGAAAGCATTGGCGCTTCAGAAAAGAGACGATTATTCAATGGACCAAGGATCAAGAAAAAGACGCCCTTAGGGTCCCTGGCTCTGATCCAGAAGATGTAACACCTCAGAAGAAGGGACAATGAAAAGAATGCGTAAAGAAATATCACACCCTTTTTCACAAATGTCAGATCAAGGAAGTTAGGGAGGAAATATGTCAGGTCTCCATTTTTACAAACTCGATCTTCATGTACACACACCGGCATCCAGGTGTTATTTAGATAAAAAACAAACCGCTGAGCAAATTATCCAAGCAGCATTAGACATGGGATTGCAAGGGATTGCAGTAACCGATCACAACAATGCGGCATGGATCGATGAGATGAAAAAAGCTGCTGCGGGCAGAGACCTTGTGATTTTCCCAGGTGTGGAGCTATCCCTGGAACTCGGCCACCTCGTTGCTATATTTGATCCAAGTGCAACTCAAAAAGACGTGGAAGGTTTACTCGGGAAACTAGATTTAAAGCCTGATGAGTTTGGAAAATCAGAGACGGTTTGCACAAAAAGTGTCTATGAAGTAGTTGATACGATACATTCTAGAGGTGGGTTGGCAGTTCTGGCACATATCGATCAGCTAAAAGGTGTTTTCAACGACAACCTTAAAATCAAAGAGGACGGCAGCATAAATGTTCCCGCTCCTCTGCTGAAAATTATCAATGAGGCCCAGTTTGATGCAGTCGAATGTGCTAGTGGAAGATTACCTGCTGGGTTTGATGAAGCACACCACATCAAACGTATACCAGCTTTTTACCAGGCATCAGATAATTCAGATCCACAAGAACCAACGAAACATTCGGCGGCTGGCATTGGAAGCCGGCATTCCTGGTTTAAGCTTGATCAATTAGATATTGAAGGTCTTCGCCAATGCTTTGCAGATCCAGAAGTTCGCATTCAGTTAATGGGAATGCACGGAGAGAATGGTTATTCAAAGATCATTGGGATGAAGGTTGGTCCAACAGGTTTCTTGCGAAACCAGAGATTTGATTTTCATGAAGGGCTTAATTGTTTAATTGGTGGTAAAGGTGTCGGAAAATCATTGGCAATTGAAATTCTACGTTTTGCATTAGACCAGGCACCTTCATCTGACGAAAACCTGCTGGAAGACCATATTAAGAAACTTGAAAAACGTCTCGAAGCTGGGAATCCAGTTGAAGTAATTTACCAGGTTGCAGATGGAACTCAGTATCGAATTCGTCGAGTCTTTGAAGGACGAGCGAATGGTCCTCGCAGCTTAGAATGCAATAGTACATTAAGCTGTGTGAATTTATCAACAGACGATGAGTACAAAGGGGACATCACCCGCTTATTCCCAATCCTCGCATACAGTCAAACCGAAGTCATCAAGATTGCTGAAGATAAAAATGCACAATTGCAATTGATGGATCGATTTATTGACACCAGACCCACAGAAGCTGAGATTACTGATGTTCGAACCAGGTTGTTAGAAAATGACGCAACCCTAAATCAAGCTATTCAAGCTCGAGGGCGATTGGAAAATTGCCAGCGTGAGATACGCACACTCAAGGAGCAAATAGAATCGATAAACCGGTACTTAGCAGATCCACTGTTCGATGAAGTGAAGGCAGTTGAAAAGAAAAAAGAAACTTTCGAAGAAAAGATTAATTATGTAAACGAGCTTATCGATAAGGTTCGGGAGTGGCAAGTAGATTTAGGCAATCATTCTCTCGAGGATCTCCCTCAAGAACTTGCGAATGATCCTGTACTCAAAGAACAACATGCTAGTGCAGGCCAGGCTAAAGCCATCGTCAGTCAAGCATTAGCAAATTCAATACCCCAATTAATCTCCACAAAAGAGCAGATCACCAAATCGTACGAAACCTGGATGCCCGAATTTACTAAAGTATCAGAGGCATATGCTGCCCTACTCAAGGAGATTGGCGGAGATCGTGAAGCCAAAGAGCGTGAGCGCAGGCGGTTGCAAAAGCAACTAGCTACCCAAGAAAAGGAAGAACGCGATTGCCGTTCTCTGAGTGAAAACCTGGCTGGATTATTGAGCAACCGAAATGCATATTTAGACCAACTTGAACGAGCTTACCGCAGAAAATTCGATATCCGCAAAGAAAAATATGATGAATTAACAAGATTATCGGATGAGAAGCTGCAGCTTATTCTTAATCATGCTGCTGACCGAACTGATTACGAAAACAACCTTTCAGAACTACTAAAGGGCGGTCAGAATGCCCCCTCTGTTGCGGATCGAACCAAGATTGCAAACGGCATTCTACCGAGACGATTTGTACAACTTATTCTTGACCGCAATGATGCTCACCTAGCAGCTGAGGCTGGTTTGACAGAGACTTGGGCAAAAAGAGTGATTGAAAAGGCTTGGTCAACCGATGATTTCACCAGAGTATTGGCATTGCAACATAATTGCTTCCCTGCTGATGTACCCTCCATTCGTTTCCGCAAAGAAGGCGGAGTTTACGATGATCTGACCGAGCTCTCGATTGGCCAGAAATGCACTGCCCTGCTCATCATTGCATTATGTGATGGCACAATGCCGGTTGTAATTGATCAACCCGAAGATGCATTAGATATCATTTCAGTCTGGGAGGATATCGCTAAGAAGCTGCGTCGTGGTAAGAACTCACGCCAATTTATTCTGACAACCCATAATTCCAGCGTGGCCGTGGCATCCGATTCAGATCAATTTATTGTGCTTAAGGCCGGCGCGACATCTGGGCGTGTAGTTGCCTCTGGCGCGATTGACCGCCCGGAAGTAAAGAAAGCGGTTATAGACCACCTGGAAGGTGGCGAGGATCCTTATATTCTGCGATCCAAGAAATACAACATCCATCCGGAGCAAAAGTAAAACTTTACTATGGCATACACCAACCATCTCCTTTTTAACAATATTTTCCTGAGAAATCTTCATCCCACAGAAGAAGAAATCGCTTCTGCCAACTATCTCGTCCACGAAAGTGCCCGGGATTGGTATCGAAATGCTGATTTCTCTTCTCCACATAGTCTGGTCGAAACCTGGATTCGCCCCCTGCTGAATCAACAAACTTTGGATTTGGTCGAAGTGGGATCTGAATTTCCTGAAGCCTGGTATCTGGTCGCGCCGTGGGAACGTGAGAGTCCGCTCGCGATCTGTTATGTGGTTGGTGAGCGCCAAAAGTTGGATGGGCATGCGCCAGATGGCACGCTGCCTAAAGGTCAGCACTGGATGATCCAGGCGGTGAACCTGGCGCTGCAAAAACAGGAACACGATCTTCGTTGGATCATTTTAACCAACGGGGATCAATGGCGCTTGCTGGATGCCAAAAACCTTCGAAAATATGAATCCTTTTTAGAAATTGATCTGATCGATTTGCTCAAAGGGCAGGATGACCGGCTGGCAGCCTATCTCTTTCATCATATTGTCCGGCTTGAAGATTCGTTGGAAAAGGATGAATCCACTGGCAAAAATAAACTGGATGCATTTTTTGAGCAATCGATTCAAGCGACTGAGGCCACAGAAAAATATCTAAAGACCAGTGTCAGCGATAATCTGAATACCCCCGGTGGCGGGGATGGAATTATGGCGCAGCTCTGCATGGGGTTGGTGCATGCCATCGACCCCAGTGGAACACGGGCTTTCACCGACGCGGAGCGGGATGAGATTTACCGCAATGCAACCTATTTGCTGTATCGACTGTTATTCATTTTTTACGCCGAATCGCGCAACCTTCTGCCAATGGACCGAGAGGATTACCAGGCTATCAGCCTGAACCGGTTGGTGGAAGATGCCTATGCCGTTCACCTCAACCCCGGTAATAACGCTATCCAGCAGACCAATCTTTGGGATCAACTTAACACACTGTTCAATGCCATTCAGTACAGCGACGAATATATGGGTATCCCGCCGTATAATGGCGGCCTGTTTGAGAATGACGACAAAGTTTATTTGAAGGAATGCAAGATCGCCAACCGATTTTTGGCGGAAGCACTGGTCGAACTGGCTTACCTTTCAGATCCCAATGATGAAACGGATCCGGAGCGCATCGATTACCGTGATCTGTCGGTGCGGCATTTAGGCAGCCTGTATGAAGGCATGATCGAGTATCGCTTGTTTATTGCCGAAGAAGAGCTGCTGGCGCGGCGGGATAAAGACGGTAAAGTCAAATATCTGAGCGCTGAGAAGACGGAGCGCAAACCGAATGATGAGCTCCTGAAAAAGGGGAAGGTTTATTTCGCCCAAAGCCCGCATGAGCGCAAAGCCACCGGCACGCATTACACCGCCGAAGACCTGGTGGAACGTCTGGTCAAGCAGACAGTACTGCGCCTGCTGAATGAGCGCTGGCAGGAATTTGAGCCCAATTTCACCCAATGGCTGGCCGAAATCGATGCAACGCCCGGTGAAGCACAACGCCGCCGGCTGCAGGAGCGGGTTGACAGCGAGTTGGAACAATTTGTCGAGAGCCAGGTGCTCAACCTGCGCGCCTGTGATCCCGCCATGGGCAGCGGACATTTTTTGGTGCACATCGCCCATCAGATGACCAACTTTATCCTCTGGGTATTCACCCGAACCCCCTGGACAAATGACAACATCAACCTGGACGCTGATCTCTGGCGTAAACGCATCGTGGAGAATTGCCTGTATGGTGTGGATATCAACCAGATGGCCGTCGAGCTTGCCAAGCTCTCGTTGTGGTTGGCTACAATGCAGTTAGGACAGCCACTTTCATTTTTAGATCATCACCTTAAACAGGGCAACAGCCTGCTGGGTGCCAGCCTGGAGGAAATTGAAACCTTACTAAAGCAAGACGATTTTAGTAAGTCTACGGCAAAGTCAGAAGTGGCTGAAGCCAGAGGCCAGTATCTGTTATTGCAACAAGTTCACTCACTACAACAGAAGATGGGTGAAGCCAATACTTTACTTCAAAAAATTGCTAACCAGATTGTGAGTCGTGCTGAGGACGTTCACCAGCAAGAATTAAATTTGGAAGAAGTAGAGAAAATTCTAACGCCTTATAAACAAATAGGAAACTTAGTTGTGGCACAAAAAATGGGGGTGAAGATCACTGCCAATGAGTTACACATCTTGGCAAAAGTATATCAAAATGGATCCGAACTCAACGAAGCTCAAAATATATTGCAAAACAAAGTACAAATTTCATTAGGTAATGCTTACTCCCTTCATTGGGGATTAGAATTCCCCGGAATTTTTTGGAAGGAAGAAGCCAAAGGGTTTGATGTAATCGTCGGAAATCCCCCGTTTCTCGGTGGATTGAAAATAAGTGGAGAGCTGGGAGATTATTTCCTACAATATTTAAAATCCACCTTTATTCCTAGTATTGGCGCAGCTGATTTATGTTCTTACTTTTTTCGACTTGCAGAAAAAATACTCAACGAGTGGGGTTGCTCAGGATTTGTTGCAACAAATTCAATTGCACAAGGAGATACTAGACGAACAGGGATTTCATACTTATTAGAAAAAGGTTTTGAAATTTACTTTGCAGATAGATATGTTAAATGGCGAGGGGACGCAAATGTAGAAGTTAATTTAGTTGCTATGTTTAAATCAAAATCAATAAGATCTACAAGAGAAAATCTTCGTTATTTGGATAATACTAATGTACCCTTTATTTCGTCATATTTAGATGATGTACCCGAAACGACCCCACATAAATTAATCCAAAATCTTGGCACTTCATTTCAAGGTGATATTCCCTACGGCATAGGTTTTATTCTGGATGAGCAAACTGCGAAGAACCTGATAACGAAAGATCCCAATAATTCGGAGTGTTTGTTTCCATATCTTACTGGAGAAGATGTTAATGCAAACTTGGGTCAAAAATCAAAAAGATATGCGATCTGTTTTCATGACTATGATTTCAAAAAGGCAAGTGAGTACCCAGATTTAATGAGTATTGTCCAAGAGAAAGTAAAACCCCAAAGAGATAAAGTAAATAGGGAACGAAATAGACTGAAGTGGTGGCTCTATGGAGAATATCGAAAAGGGTTACGAATTGCCATAAGTGACCTTTCACGAATATTGGTTCGAAGTCTAGTTAGTGAACATCATATATTGTCATTTACAGACCCGAACCAAATACTATCATGCAAATTAGGGATATTCACTTTTGATGATTATTATCATTTTGCACTTCTGCAATCTAGTACTCATGAAATTTGGCAAAAACGCCTTGCTTCAACTCTCGAAGCAAGAAACTCTTATACTCTTGCTTATTGTTATCAGACTTTTCCATTCCCTCAATCTATTGGTAAGAAGGAAATTGAAAAAACTGACGAAACAGGTAAGAATTTCTATAATTACAGACAACAAATTATGCAACAACGAATTCTTGGTCTGACAAAAATTTACAACTTGTTCAATAATCCAAAGGTTAATGATGGAGATATTCAGTATATACGTAATCTACAAATCGATATGGATAACTCCGTTATAGCTTGCTATGGCTGGGAAGATATTAATTTGCAGCACGATTTTTACCCCAATGACCGCAAGAAGATCCGCTTCATGCCTTCACCGGCAGCCCAACGCGAAATCTTTACACGGCTGGTCGCGCTCAACCAGGAAATCGCTGCGCAAGAAGCTGCCCAGGGGTTGGTTGTAGAACCAGGAGAAGAAGATGAAATTGATGAAGAAACGGAAGCCTAGGAGGAACTTATATGCCCATACAGCCTAATTTATTTGATGATCCTCCAAAACCGCAAAAAACCGTCGCCATTGAACAGACGATTGAATTTATCCCGTTACAAAAAGATATTCCTGGACTGACTCTTTCCGGGTTACTTCCGGCGAATGCGCGCTTGGAATTGACCCGTCATTATGAGATCCACAGCATCCATCTCAGCCGTATCCTGCATCAGCTCAGTGATTTGAAAGCCAGTAAACTCACGATTGAACAGATCGCCCAGCTTCTTTCAATCCCTTCAGCCCGAACGGAAGCCACTTTATCCTTTGGCCGTAAAATCTATTTGATAAATTCCGAAAACATTTTGACACCATTTGGTACGCGGGTGCTTGCTCAATCCCCCTACCTGGATAATAAAGGTCTTTTGTGGTTATTCCATTACATGTTGGCCTCGAACGCCAGTCTGGTGATCTGGAGTATCGCGTTTAATGAATTACCGGTTCGAAAAGCGGAAGTGGATCTTGGTGAAATCACCCAAGTGTTAACCAGCGCTTCGGACAAGTGGTCTGAACAAACGCTGAAAAAGAAAGCACCGGCTGAATTGCGTGGCGCAATCCGTTGTTATACCGAGGAAATCTTTTCGCCGCTTGACCTGATTACTCATGTTGGCGGCCCAAAATACGAGTTCAATTCAAATACAGCTGTTATTCCGCCGCTGGTTTGGCTCAGCAGCCTCCTGGTTTATCGTGATCAATATTATCCTGGCGCGCCTTCCCTTGAAATTCCGCTCATTGTGGATGGGAATTTCAGCCCCGGTCGTATCTTCCGGCAGAACCAGGCTTCAGTTCGCAAGGCTTTAGACGAATTACATAACGCTGGACTATTATCTGTAGAAGTTCGGTCGGGGTTGGATCAGGTACGGTTTAAACGAGACACCACCTGGTTATCTGCAGCAACCCAATACTTGAAAGGTGAATCCCGATGATCAACTTTTTTAAGTATCTGGACCAACAAAGCAGCGAAGATAAGCGGGCATTTATTGTGCATTATCCAGCAAAATCAGGGAAAACTTCGTTCGCAAAACGAGCAGCAGCACAACGCGCCGGCATTTATTATCTTGACCTTCAACAGGCATTTATAAAACAACCCGACCTGCCAAAAATTACTCAATGCGGTTTCGGTTTTTTGAAGGAATATTTGTTGGGATTGCAAGTGACAGAAGAGTTTATTCTGATTGATAATCCAGACTTCCTTTTCAACACCTGGAAACCTGAAGATAAACAGGCATTGCTGCACTGGATGAAAGTTCAGTTGCGTTCTCCAGGAGTAACTGAAAAAACCTTTGCCTTTTTCATTCAGAGCGATGAAATTCTGGCAACAGCCCAATTCAACAATTCCAGCGGCCAACCACGCATTCTGCCGCTCAACGAGTTCGAAGCAATCTAAACCCCAAGGGGAGGATCACTATGACGAAAATATTTGATCTTGTAAACTTCCACACAGCCTACGGCGATCAAGTTCGTTTGCTTGATTATTACTACAACGACAATGAAAACCGCGATCATATGCGGGGTTATGTCCCGATTCGCTCTCACCGCGAAGCGTTTATATCCTTAGCACAGGCGCAATTACCCAGTAAAGAGAATAAAGAAAAAGTATTCATGCTGACGGGCAGTTATGGTACAGGTAAAAGCCATTTGTGTCTCATGCTGGCAAATTACTTTTCCTCCAAGCCAACCGATCTGGAGATGACAGCTTTCTTTGATAACTGGGCTAAACGCGACCGAACTGGTTCTGAAAAAATTCGCAACATGCGTGGTGATGGTCGTTATTTGGTCGCTCCTTGTGATTTTGGAGAGGCAAAACTATTTGATGAAATGCTGATCAGCGCTCTGGAAAAAGCCCTGCAAAATGAAGGCGCAGAAAGTATCGTTTTAGATACCCAGTTTAAAGGCGCATTGAAATGGATTGAAGAATATGAGCATGATGAACAGGCTGGCCATCTGGTCGGCACTTTCAATGACTTCCTGAGTCATTTAGGAGGCGATGATCCACGTCAATCATTGGAACAGCTCAAATCCAATCTCCGATTAAATCAAAACTCAGCCATGGATCAATTCCAGGAAGCCTACCAAAAGGCTACCAAGAGCAAGATGAAATTTAAGAACGACAGCCTTTTGGATATTCTCAAAGATCTTCTAGCGAATCATGATTTCCAAAAGCGTTATAAGGGGTTGGTGTTTTTAGCTGATGAATTTGGGTATGCCCTATCCGAGGGTCGTGTCAGCATGAGCATCTTCCAGGGTTTTGCAGAAATGTCTAAAGATGGCATTGATGGGATGCAATTAATATTCATTGGAACAGGGCATCGACGTTTTGAAGCATATGGAGCGAACACACCGCTTCAAATGGATTTTCGAGTGGTAAGGGACCGAGTTACTGAAGTCAGCCTTGAGTCCGAAGAACTGGAACAAATTATCGCTGCGTTGGTATCGCCAAAAACTGAAAATACGACCTGGCAGGATGAGGTTATAAAAAAGAATTCCTGGCTGCTGACTAAAATGGCCGGCGATGCCAAGCGCATGAAAATCTTTGATTATTTGGATGAACCTCAACTCCTGGATCAAATTGTGAAGAATATTTATCCGGCTCACCCGATGACGACATTTTGCCTTACGAAGATGTCGAAAGAATTGGGATCGGATGCACGATCAGTCTTCTCGTTTTTCCGGCGTTTTGGTGAGAATCCTCCGGAAGGTGGATACTCCTGGTTTGTGCGGAATTACGATGTGACCAGACCGAATGGTGAGCTGGAAATATACACACCAGAATATCTTGCCACCTATTTCAAACCCAGTTTCACAGATACCACGTTGATGGTACGTCCAGATATCCGTGACCATATCCGAAATTATCTGGCTGCTGTAGAAGAAGCACGACGGTTCGCTTATAAAAACACGCTGAGCCGTGAAATTGATGCTTTTACAAAAAGAGTCCTAGACCTGATCTTTGTCTATCGAGTATGCAATGTGAATGTGACCCAACAGACATTGGAATTCGGTTTGAACCTCGTATCAGGGAATGACAAGAAGATGTTAGGCAGCGAACTAAAAAGCCTGATGTCAAATAAAATCTTGTTCCAATCCCCATCAGGTGAATACGAGTTCCGCCGAAGCAATATGGCTGACTTAGACACTCTGGTCAACGGGATTAAGCAAGATATCCTTAACCAACCTTTAAACCTATCAGAAAAGGTGGGTAAATTAGCAGAAAAAAGATGGGAAATCTGGACGGACGCCAAAGGCCATAACCAGGATTATTTGGGTGATAAGCGCCTAATTCGCGTGTTCGCGACCCCTCAAGAATTGGCTGCCAAATATAAGCAGCCAGATGGAGCAGAGATCGATTTTTGGGAGTTTCAAGAACAGAAGCGTGCTTCACAAAACACTTGGAGTGAGCGATACGACGGCACGATGGTTTATGTTTTATGTGAAAACGATCAGGAGATACAACAAGCACAACAAGCTGTGAAGTCCAATCATTTGGCCACTGTAATTGCCGGCGTTCCCAGAACAGCGATTCCGATTCGGGAAGCCGTCATTAATTTAATCGCGGTCCAGCAATTCATGTTGACAGACGAATACAATAAGATGGAGTTCCAGGAAAAAGCTTTAGCTGACGACATGCTAGGTAAAGAAAACCAAAAGACTGGTCGGGTAGGTGATTTTATTCATGCTCGCGAACGATACCTGGAAGCCAAAGGATTACTTTGGTACCGTGAGGATGGAAAAACCCTGGTAGCCGACCCAGTGAATGAATATGATCCGGCCGACGTTTTGATGAATCGGTTATTCACCAGCCGTAGCACGACCAGCCATGAATATCTTAGTAAGGCTCATCCCAAGAGTTTTTCAGCATCAAAAGACGCTGCCCTCCGCGATGCAGTTGGAAAACTCGTTCAGCTGGACAAGCCAGTGCAGATTGATCACGGAGAGAAAGAAAATCGTGGTGAAATACGATATTTGAAACTTGCTTTGGCAAACAACGGAGTTTTGATTCAGGAGGGGGATTACTCAGGTAATATTGCCACATATGAATTGGAAAGCAATCCTTCTAAGTACCAGATCAAATTTCCAGGTCTGGTTGGCTTAATCGATAATATCAAGGGCTTAAAACGCGGTGATACTCTAAATATATGGTCACTCCTATCAGAAATGACTGAAGCTCCATATGGTCTTGGACCATATGCCTTAGCCTTATTCCTGGCCTGTGCAATACGTCATTTTGGTGATGAAATTCGATTGAAAGTCAACCCTGCCGGATTAGGGTATTCAGATACCAGCGATCCTGAAACTATCATTGATGTAGCAACTGGCAAGTTCCCATTAGCGACACTTGAACGACGTCCATTAACGCCCGCAACCGCGAAACTGATTAATGAAATTTATAACCTTTTTGCGAGCGAACCAGCCGCTGCCGGCACTCAACAAACTCTTGCTGAAGCATGGCGTGCATTACAAGGGTGGTGGAAAGAGCGGACTCGGCTTGAGCGGGCAGTAGGAGTTTATAACGATGACAGTAGTGCTCAAAGCTTGGTAGATTTTTTGACGAAAAACGCTGAGGGTAATTCAGGTAGCCAGATTCTATTGGAGCAAATCAAACAAACTTATGGCTACAATCCAGATGCCGAATTGGGCGATGATGAAGCAAGTGAAATCATTAAGGAGCTGCTAAAAGACAAGCAAGAAATTGAAACACGAGCTACTACAATAAAAACGAACATTGTTTCCCAATTATCGAAATTATTCCATCCAGAAGGAGAAACGTATCAGGATTACACCAACGCCATTAATACCTGGTTGAAAAGTTTACATCCTGAGCAGAAACTTCTAACTTCAGATTGGCAAACTCCTTCAACAAAGACAGTGCTTGAAGCTTTGCAGAAATTGGTTGATATTGAGAAAACCTTCTTGGAAGTGATCCCGAACGCTTATGGATTCACCCTTGGTAAGGTAGATGACTGGTCTTATGATCAAACGACTGGTTATGTCAACAAATTCCAGGATGCACTTATAAAGATTGAAACCAGTCTACCTAAAGTACCGGCACCTGTTTTTACCTGTACGTCTGAATTAACTCAGAGCTATCAGGGAACCTGGGCAGTAAAATATCATGGCTCGACTAAGTTAACAGTTTCACTTCCTGAAGCTGGGGTGAAAGTACGTGTTACAAAGAATGAAGACCCATTGACTGCAAAACAGTTCATAACAGTTGATTCTCTTCCCCAGGAAATTGAAATTGCTGAGAGCTGCACCTATTATCTGGTAACGACGAACGGCCAGAACGAAGCAAGCAAGGTTGAGCGCATTGCATTTACCAACCTTGACGATGAAAGCAAATTAATCCCCGAGCCAGCACCCAAGTTAGATCCCAAAGAAAGGATTTACAGGTTCAAGAATCCCGGAGATAAGGTGGGTCTAATCGTCCTCTTAAGAGATATTATTTCTCACATCAAACAAGATCATATCATTACGGATGCGGATATTTTGGCTGCCATAGAGGAGACAATCCGAGATGAGTTCAAAAAGTAAACCGGGGTAATCGAGTGATTAAACTTACAATTCTTGACCTTTCCCTAGATGTTCATGTTCCAGATGCGGATGTAACCCTGAACGATATTGATCAATACGTTTCAGGATATGATCGCATCGTAAGTACAATTCATTCTCAGAGAGACCTTCATGTTGTAATAACCAATAATCAAGTTGGGAAATGGTTAAGCATCCTACAAAAACGATATGGAAAAGAAACCATCACTGTTGAGGAAATAAATTTCCGAAAACAGCTGGCCAAACAAATAGGAATCTCAATTCCTGAATCAATTACTGATCAACAAATCAAAGAGTCTTCTCTACTTGATCTAAGCATTCCCGCATCAGCAAATGCAACTTTTGAAGAATACTTGTTGGAAGTATTTTTTGGAAATTTTCTCATATCTGATGGAGGCTTGAAAAGGATCGGAGATTTTATTACCAATTACGAGACTGACCAATGGGATGCAGCGCTTAATCGTCCAATCGTTAGAGATTTGTATTTAAAAAGACTTAGGGATCTTCGTGTTCTCTTAGAATCTGAGAAAAGAAATGGTGAAAAAGTCCTTTTAGGCTGGTTAGAAGAATCGCCACAAGTATTAATTCGTAATCTGTCTGCCATGAAAATGTTGATTGGCTACCCGGAAGCCATAGGAAAACGTCTTTTTGGAACTGCATTTTTACATCTACGAGAAAGCAAGCTTGATTACCGAAAAGTTCCAATTCTTCTACGAGGCAACGAAAGGGTGCTTGATGAAATTAGAGTTTATCTTTCCGGCAAAAACACACCGGGCAATGTAGAGGAATTAAATCACCTTGTTGATCAGATGAGTGGCTTGTTGGAAATCGAATTTAATACGATTTATCAGATACTTCAAAAAGGTCAATTAAATATTGATGCACCCTTGGTGGAAAAAATTAGGGCGAAATTTAAACCTATCCAAGAAATCCCGAATGTTTCACAAATCCTTAATGCTCTTGATTTACTAATCACTCGCCCTCAACCTGTCCAGCCACAATCCAACTGGACGGAGGAAGAATGGGTTCTTTGGGCAGTAGAGTCTTACTTACCATATCGATTCTGGTTAGAAAATACAGGTCAACTGAATGACGAAATTGCAGAATTTGCTGGTTGTTATTCTGATTGGCTGAATTCAAATTATGGCAGCTTAAAATATCATTCAAAGAGAATGGCATGGAAATGGTTATTAGACCTCAGTAATGCATGGAAACAGCTGGATAGTCCGGTATTGGTTGTTATGGCAGACAATTTAAATGCCAAATTTTATCCAGATTTGTTGCATCAATTACAAGTACAAGGCTTTTACGAGCAACAAATGGATTATTGCTTCTCGATGTTGCCTTCTTGTACTGAGGTAAGTAAAAAATGTATTATTACAGGTCATTATCAACCATTCAAAGAAACATCGTATAAGAACCAAGTGGAAAGTACTTGGAAAGCACGATTACAAAAGAAAGTTCTTTATGTGGGCAGTATTGGTGAATTTCGATCAATTTCTACTAGAGAACATGATATCTATTTCTTAAATTATTTACCATTGGATATTACTCTCCACCAAGATGAGAACCAAACCGGCCTATCACACCCTCAAGCTATTCGCAATTATCTAGTTTCCTTATCGCAAGACATTCGGGCTTTTGCTGAAAGAATTGGAGCGGAACGAGATCTAACTGTAGTGATTATTTCGGATCACGGATCCACACGCATCCCTAAGGGAACCATTAACGTAATTCAAGGGGATTACTATCGAAAACGCGCGGACGATGAACATCATCGCTATATTTCTATTTCGGATGAAGAAATAAAGAAACTGCCTGAAAATTATAAATACGATTGTTATCTATTGAAAAGGGATTTATTGGAATTAGAAACCAATTACCTGGTTGCTCGCCGGCTTTACCGTTTCTTGCCAACAGATGAAAATGCATATATTCACGGTGGACTAACACCCGAAGAAACACTCATCCCATCCGCAGTATATCGACCTGTCATTGTGTCGCCCAAACAATTGGCAATTGCAATCACAGGAGGTAACAAAATTTATGTTGGTACGAAATTTGACCTTTTACTCGAAATTACCAACTTAAATAATTATTCATGCGATGAATGTCAAATAGAAATCATGGATGTTAACCTTGAAACCAGTAAACTCAAACTTGGAAGTCTTGAAAAATTAGTCCGGCTCCCAGTTGCTATTCCATCTCGATGTGTCCGGAATGCAGAGACTGGTCTTCGAAAACTACACATCAGACTTACATACGAATTTCTTGGGCAGCCTTGTATAAACGATATCATGGTACCGATAGAAATCATCGAGCCTGCAAAGCCAAAGTTCGACTTGGATAACCTTTAGGAGCAAGCTATGGAAACATTTGAGCAAAAAGCATTAGACAACTTTGGGTCATTGATTATCAATAAATCCTTTGCACGGAAAGCAGGATTCGGTAGTCGGGCTATCCCGGTTTATGTTCGAGAATGGATTGTGGCAAATTATGTGGGGGACTCTCCTGATCTGACCGATGAATCGCGCTCCAAAATTGCTGATTTTGTTCGGAGGTTTGTTCCTGATAAAAGTGAACGGGAAACAATCAAGAACCGTCTTTACGAACAAAATGACGTGAAACTACTAGATGATTTTTCAGTGTATGTTGACCTGGCAAAGGGTGATCGTCATTTGATTATCCCTTTTTTAGATGAGAGTAAAGGCTCTGTACCGCCCAACATTGTTCGGGACAATGAAATGTTACTAAGCAGTGGAATATGGGGGGTGGGTACGCTTTCATATGCCCCCCCGACCGATGATGGTCCCGGCCAGGTGATCATGCGGGCATTTACACCATTCCAACTCGCCAGTCTTGATTTAGATTTCTTCATTGCACGGCGCAAGGAATTTACCACTCAAGAATGGATTAACTTTATTGTCAATTCGATGGGTTTTAACCACCATATTTACAGTGAACGACAAAAGCTGCTTTTAATTAGCCGATTGATTCCGATGGTGGAACCCAGATTCAATTTAATTGAGCTTGCGCCTAAGGGAACGGGTAAAAGCTTTGTTTATGAGAATATGTCCAGATATGTTTCTGTCCGATCTGGAGCAATCTCTGCCCCTGTGCTTTTTTACAATGATGCACGCAAGACTCCAGGATTAATTACGCGTTTTGACAGCGTTGTAATTGATGAGGCGCAGAAAGTTAAAGGAGATAAGTCGGGAGAATTAACTGCACTTCTAAAATCCTATTTGGAAGCAGGTCGTTTCGGGAGAGGTAGTGCTGGTTCAATTACTGCTGAAGCTGGAATCGTAATTCTGGCAAATATCGATCTTGACGAAAATAAACGCCCCCTTCACGAAGTCATTGGTTTGTTCCGAGATTTCCCTAATTTTCTGCGAGAAACAGCATTTCTAGATCGCTTTTCTGGATTATTGCCGGGATGGGATTTGCCAAGAATTAGTAAAGATACACCCTCTATTTGCTTTGGCCTGAAGGGAGATATCTTTGGTGAAATTCTCCACATGCTACGGGCAGATATAAGTTTTCGAGATTTTGTAAAAACTAATATGCAGGTTGAAAACTGCGACGATATGCGAGACAGTAAGAATGTTGAAGCAGGTGCAACTGGTCTATTAAAAATACTCTTCCCCGACAAACAACCTTCCGAACAGGATTTTTATAGTTATTGCGTGAATCCTGCGGTAGAGTTCCGCCAGCGCGTGCGAGACGAGCTTTGTAAACTTGACAGGGAATATGCACCCATAACTATGAAAACATCATATCCTGATGAATTTCAAAAATATCACCGGCCTGCTAAATATATAGATCCTAACGATTTACCTCAGTACCAGACTCACCTGCAAGTGCCGATTTCATCAGATGATGAAGATCAACCTGAAGAAAAAACAGATTTGCCTATCCGTATGACTTCCAGCCCTTTAGATATCAGTGAAAATGTTCTAGTACCTAAAACAATTCACATCCATGAAGAAGAGACAGGGCATAGTTATAAGAATCTATTTGGGCCATACCTTAGCGGTGCAAAGTCAATCCAAATTATTGACCCTTATGTTAGGTTAGAATATCAAATTCGAAATTTAATCACTTTCATCGGGATCATTGACACATCGGGGGGGCCTGTCCAACTTAATCTGACAACATCTGCAGAAGATGCCTATCAAGAGAGAGAAGTAAGCAAAAAACTAGATGAAATAAAAACTAGTGTGATCAAACACGGCGTAATTCTCAGTTACGACTTTAGCACGACTGTGCATCGGCGTGGTATCGAAGCAGATAATGGGTGGAAGATCATAAGTGACCGCGGTTTGGATATTTTTCAAAAACCCGACTCAAAATATGAATTAAGTGAAATCGACCAGACCAAACGTCTTTGTCGAGAGACAGAGATTATTTACATCCAAACAGATAATTCATAGTTTCAAGGAATAAGTCTAGTATCCTATTAGTTTTTTCCATTGAGACCAAAAAAGAACTGGAGATTTCTTGGATAAGGAGGAGTAAAAATGGCCGAGTCATTACGTCAAAAGGGTCAAAAAGCTAAGGATAGATTTATAAAATTAGTAACTAATGTTCGTCGTTCCAATGACTTTTCTTCAGGTGACACTGAGGTAAATATCGATGGAGTTTGGTATCATGTTGACGTCAAGGATTGCACCTCAAATACGATTAACCAAATTCGTGCGATAAGATACCAAACACTGGTTATCTATTATGATGGTGTTTGGTACGTTATTCCTCCCCAAGAGGTTGTCCATTTAGTCGGGCAAAGAACACGTGGGCAACACACAGAAATCCCATTTGAATGTGCTGCTTTAACCCTTAATCAAATCGAAAACGTATATAGATGTTCTGATTCTCAACTAGCCGAGAGAGTATATGCTGCGATCAGAATGGGACAACAAGAACAATTCAAAGAAGTTAAGAAAATAATGGATGATTTGTATACCGATCTAATTAAACTAAGGGAGCACACGAAATCGTCAGTTACAGCGATCCTTGAGTAATTAGTATCAAGACAAGTGTAGACAACTCTGAAGTTATTAACCACTGATTAGGAATTTTTGAGAGTTATATGGAAAACAAAATTATTTTTGGCGACAATTTAAAAATCATGCAAGATATTGCTTCCGGATCTGTTGATTTAATTTATATAGATCCACCGTTTAACACTGGTAAAGTTCAACAGCGCACACAAATTAAGACTGTACGGTCAGAAAATGGTGACCGAGTGGGTTTTCAAGGCCAAAGATACGAGACAATAAAAATCGGAGCAAGATCATACTCGGATTTATTTGATGATTATTTGGATTTTTTGGAGCCGAGATTGCTGGAGGCTTATCGATTATTAGCGCCTAACGGCTCTTTATACTTTCACATTGATTATCGGGAAGTCCACTATTGTAAAATTTTACTAGATAAGATCTTTGGAAGAGATAGCTTTCTAAACGAAATAATCTGGGCATATGACTATGGAGCTCGGTCAAAAAAGAAATGGCCCACCAAGCATGACAACATCCTTGTTTACGTAAAGGACCCAGAAGATTATGTGTTTAATTATGATGATATGGAGCGTATACCTTATATGTCTCCAGGTCTTGTAGGACCGGAAAAAACTGCTCGCGGGAAAACGCCGACTGATACTTGGTGGCATACAATCGTCCCAACGAATGGTAAAGAGAAGACTGGTTATCCTACGCAGAAACCACTTGGTATTTTAAAACGCATTATTCAGATTTCTTCACCCGAAAATGGGAAGGTATTAGACTTTTTCGCAGGCAGTGGCACCACCGGTGCAGCTGCACAAGAATTGGGAAGGCATTTTATATTAATTGATAATAATCCTTCCGCACTTGAAGTGATGGCTAGAAGGTTTAAATTTGTCAATAACATAGAGTGGATCGATTTTGATCCTAAACCATTTCAGGAATAGGCTAATTATTAGATTTTATTAAAAAGCCTTGGGTAATAATCTCCCAAGGCTTTTTAATGTCCATCTAAATTCCAAATCCCATCTGTCCTTCCGGAACCACCTCCTTTCTCCTTGTCCGTCTGACAACCACGGTCTTTTGGCTAACCCAGTCATCCCAGGTCATCACCTTCGGACCCGGAACAATTACCGCGCTCGGGGTCGTCAAACTGCCCATCGGATTGTGGCTGACTTGCAGGTCATCCGCAAACAGGGTCTGTAAGTCGGATAGCTTCGCCCCATCCAGCACATCACGCGCTAGCTGAGTCAAGAAGTCGCCTTCCTCTTCAGGTACAATTGCTCCTCCGACTTCATCGCCGTAGACGAGCTGCGCAGCCTTCATCTTCCTTCCCATGAGGGCCAAGGCAGTTGCTTCCATCGCCGTGGAGTAGACCGAGAAAATTGCCTTGACCGGCTGGGTCTGCCCCAACCGCCATACACGCCGGACGCTTTGCCACAACGTGTACAAGCTATACTCGATCTCGAAAAACACCACGGTAGAAAACTGCACCAGGTCAAGACCCGTTTCCACAAGCCGGGGGTTACATATCAAAACATCGATTGTATTCACACGTTTGGCGATCCATTCTTCACGCTTGCGTGGGTCAACATTTCCACTCAGGATGGAAACTCTCAGTCCGTTGGCTTGCAGCGGCATCATCACCCGATCTTGAATGTCGCGTGTGCCGGTCTGACGAACATAGACCAGCACTTTACGCCCTTGCTGCTTCTCCAGTTTGCAGAAGTCGGCCAGCCAGTTTTCTTTTGGCAGCCACTTGTGACCATTTGGGTTGATAGCCGGCAGTTCCATCAGCGGCACCTTGCGGACTGACTTGCCATCCTCACCATCCACCTCATCCACAACGACGACCTCATCCCGAAAAGCTGAATTCGGTCGCGCCAGTGTCCATTGAAGCCAGGTGGATAGATAGCGACTGGATTGGATAGCCAGTTGTTTCAAGACGCTGTCCATGCTGTGGTATTGCTGTCCCTGGTCATCGAGCATATCCAGGGCAACCACCTCTTCCTTATACGATGGTAGAGCCAGGTTCAGATCCTTCAGGCTCAGGAATATGGTGGTATCCAATAACCGACTCACGATGGCCGGACTGACGCCCGGTTGTTCCTTCGCTTGATTGCGATAGCGCCGGTTTCCTGTGTACACCCCATCTTCGTCCGCATCATCATCGCGTCTTCGTCTTCGGGTGGTTTCAAGCACACCATACAACCGCGCCCAGCGCTTCTCGTCGTGGAAAGCAAAATCACGACGGACGCCATGGTTCAAGCGATGCAGCAGCCAGAAAATTGAAGTGCTTTTGCCACCAAAGAATGTCCCGGTGAGCGTTAGCGTCCACTTCACAGCTGTTACCAGTTGATGGAACGCGACACCTCGATCTGACGACTTGGATTTAAACTGATGGACCTCATCGGCTATCAGAAGCTTGAAAGCGCCCTTCGCATGTTTGGTGATGTACTCCGAAATGCTATGTCGCCTCGCCCCATTGAACTCAAACAAGGGTGTCCCACATGGACGTGTGCCCCATACCGAGTCACCGTTGGCATCAAGTTTCGTCCTCCCGTCTGCATCCAACTCCCAACCAGGGATTCGATTGTGACAGAATTGGCGTTTTTCTGCCAATTCAGAGGCGTCAGTTACCGGAACCACAAATCCGTCCTTTTCGACCATCACGACCTTACCACAACCAGGACAAGCACAGGCATCCACAATCTTTCCAGTCAGTGGGTCTCTCGCTCTCCTGGTGATGACTGCCGGCTGCCATCCTGCCCCAAACTTGGCAGAGGTGTGTGCTACTACTGCCACCCATTTGGGCTTTGAACCTCCTTTCTTTTGAGCAGTGTCATAAGCTTCCTTATATTGATCCAGGAATTCACGGACATCGTTCACATCATAAACTTCGTCACTATTCCGACCGATGCGACGGATTTCTCGTGCATATGCTCCTGGGATCACTTCCTCGATTTCGCGGATCCATTTGGGTACGAGGTGTGGAGGACAAAGCACGATTGCAGGATAAGAATCCAGCAGCTCTATCACCCCAGTTGATATTGTCGTCTTCCCGGTCCCCATTTCTGCTTGGCAGTTGGCCACGCCATTTCTGCGAATTGAACGAGCTAACGCCGCTGCCGCATGTCTTTGGGCAGGAAGCAATCCAGCACGCTCTTGTCCGGGAAGGGCTTTTCGTTGCGTACCAAGACTATCGAGGACTTTAATTTCGGTTGCAGTCGGGTCCAGATTGTAGATGGGTTTATAGGTTTCCAGGACATGCGCAGCGATCATCTCGCCGTGAACTTTCATAAACTCTGAAAGACCTTTAACGTCCTGGATCACCTGGATACCATCCTGTTTCAGCACAGCCACCGTAGTAACAAAACGATCCTTGTAGATTTCTACGACTGTATCCGCTTCTTTGGCATCCGGCTGCTCAGTCTTTTCGACCACCTTGATTACCCTTCCCTTGATCAGCATTGGCCTACCCTCTTCATCAGTCAACTTCACCGTGCCCATCATGCCAGAGGCCATGAGCATAGCGATATGTCCTTTCTTCAAGGGCATGACCGGTTGGGAGAGTTGAGCCAAACCACGCGTTGGGCGAATCAGGTCGAGCCAATCACTGGTCTTATGGACACCTGCTTCCTTCGTGGCTTCAACCACCTCTTCCGGTTCCCAATCCGTTCGTTTGAACACTACTGGTTTGCCATTTGCACCTCGTAATGGCGCAGGCAACAGATCATAGATCGGTTCAACAGCGGAATGGATGGGCTCCAGTTCAGTTGATGCCAGGCTTTGAAGCGAAAGAATCTCCTTGTCCGTGGGTAGCTGGTAGAGCTTGCGCTTATAGGCTAACACCACCACTTGCTTGAATTTCTCGTACAATCCGTCCGGAAACCGATAGACTGTGATGGCTTCATAATGTCCGGCTAACAGCCGAGCAACTTCAATCATTCCCAGAATTTTCTGAGGGATGATATAGGTTAGCAGCCCGCCACGCATCAACTTGGAGGAGGTCGTCTTGAGAAAATCCCATTCGAGCCTCTTTTGACCCTCAAAACGGTCAAATTCATAGGGCGGATTCAGATAGAGCCAGGAAATGCTTTCATCGCTCAGAACACAAGCCTGCCAGGGAGCCTGGAAAACCTTATCCATCACGTTTTGAGCTTTCCCTGCTCGTTCTGGTGAGAGTTCTACACCCCAGGTTTCGCAGTTGAGCGCGTTGCCCAAGGAAGAAACAGCTTTTCCTTCCCCTGCGCAGGGATCAAATAACCGCCCTCTTTCGCTGGGCGGTTTCAGGTAAGTGCGGATGATCTCGACAACCGGTTCATCCGTGGGGTAATACCCCATTCTTTCGATTGCTGGTGGACGCATTGTTCACTCCTTTGCGATAATAAAATCCCCGCAGGAGACGCGTCCAACCCCTTGAGGGGATGAAAAGCGCCCCCTCCAGGGTGATGTTGCGAGTAGTTTTACTTGTTCTCTCAGATGGTCAGTGAGATTTCCTCCTGAGCTAATAACTCAGATAACAGGTCTTTCCAGTCAGCTTGCAGGTCAATTCTGGCACCAAGGATACAATCGCCACCTGTGGTCAGATCTTGAACCAACTTACGACTGCGAGCTTGTTTCCAAAGGGCTACTGACCATTCATCCAGGATCGGCACCTCCAGAGCTTCTTTGATTCGTTCAACGAAAAGCTGTATCAATTCCTTTCCTGGATCAGGTGTTCCTCGAAAAATAAGCAGATATGCACTGAGGTCTTCTGGTTCCCATTTTCCAGGAAGCGCAAGCCGAGATACAAACCCGACATGATGACTGGTGTATTCAGGCATGGCTTGCCAGGCTTGTTCATACTTATCAGTGGGAATCAGGGACACATCGCTTAGGCCGTCCTGAGTCATTTGTAGGGATTTCCCGCACATAAGGGTCACTCGTAGTGACTCCAGGCTGGTCTTGTAACCTACAAGGCCAATATACGCCAGGTTGTGATCGGTGTCATAGGCATAGCCGGCGGCATGTGCCATTGCTTGCCCGTTCCGAAGCTTTGGTACCGCTTCAGGAAATAGACGATCACCCGATTTGGAATCCCCGCTTTCCTTCGGAACAATCTTCCAAACAACAATCCCAGAATTGACTCGAGCCAGTTCTTCGTTGACCTCTCTCAGAACTTCGTACAGACCTTTCCAGGGTTGTGCTCCGGTAAAGGTAACGCTGGTTTCGCCGCATTGAATACGGATACTCCTGTCCTTTACATCGAGGATTGCTTCACCTAAAGATAGAACTCGGTAGTTAGCTAATACTTGAGGTAGTTTCTCGCCTGATTTTGCGGTAAACAGGTAAGCTCCGAGTTCCGAATCGTACTTAAGGAAACCGGCTTTACCAACTGCATAATCGTATGGGTAAGCTGCCCGTGTCAGTTCCTGACCAAGGTCTTCTCTCGCAGGTAAACCACTGCCATCCTTATAAGCAGCAATGATGATCTTGCCCTCCTTCTGCCTGGCAATAATGCGGTTCACTTTTTCGCGCAGGTATTTGTCTTCGTATACATTCATGTGATCCTCCTTTGGATTAGATATGGATTGAATAACCAACGTTGAATTGTAAAAATAGCCAACGTTCTTGCGTTTCTGCATGCACTGCATAACAGAACATCAAACCAGGTGCCTGAAACTTGAATATTGTTTCAGCAACCAGGTTTCATGCCCTGTCCATTCGCAAGTAAAATGAAGAAGGTCTTTTTTATATTCGCCACAAAAACGAAAGCCGGACTATATTATGAAAATTTATGAAATCGATAGAAATAAATATCGGCTACCCAATGAACTTACCGATTTTCAGTTACAAATGTACGTTCACTTGATAAATTGGAAATGGGCTCATCTGACTCAAGAATCGGGATTTTTCAAGAACTCTCCTTATGATGCGTTGCTACCGGATGAATTGAAATCACAGGGTTATCCGCTGTATCGCCCAATAAAAGAACGTTTCCTGGATCATCAACAACGATTCCCCTTCAAATCCCATAAGTTTCTTGGACATATGGCGAGTTCTCAGGCTGCATGCGCAAATTTGTTCTTGCCTCTCCTCGAGGATCCGCTGATCGCTGCCAAGGTTCTACGTGCTGTAAAAACAGACCTCAAGTCAATTGCGACGGATCATCTAGACCGAGGATTTCGGATTGAGTTTTGGGATGAACCTGACAATGTGCTTAATGACCATACAAATGTGAGCGGAACCGACGCAGATATTGCCATTGCATACTATGACAATCTGGGCAATCTCAACCTATGGATGATTGAACATAAACTGACGGAAGTGGAGTTTACAACTTGCGGAGGCTTTAAAAGCCTTGGCCGTACTCCCTCTCATGCCTGCGCACCAGCATCCGCAATCCTGGATAATAAAAATCTTTGTTATTACCACAGCAAATGTAAATTTCGTTATTGGGAGATTACGGTGCAAGATACTTCACCGTTTACTGCCGACCGTATTAGAGAATATGACGAATGCCCATTCAAAGGTGGCATGAATCAGTTGTGGCGGAATCAACTGCTTGCCACAAGCCTTGAAATATCGCCTTCACCCAAGTGGCCCTACAAGAAAGTGTATTTTTCGGTGGTATATCATCCTCGAAATGATTCCTTACGGCCATCCATTGATGAATTTCAAAAATTGATTGGTTACAACGACCGGTTCTTTGCGTTTTCATCGGAAAAATTGATAAACCGCGCTAAAGAGATAAATGAGCCAGCTTTATCTGAATGGGTACGCTGGTATCAAGAGCTCTATTATTTCTAACCAAGAATCTGTAGTTTCATTGGAAAGGTTCACGGGGAAGCCCAATGCTTCCCCGTGATTATCTACCTTCCATCGATATGCATGGGCATTAATACGTATAAATTCTCCTCATCTCCTGTCGAATGGAGAACCGCCGGTGTGTTGTGGGCATTCGCCTCAATGGTCACATTTTTGGTAGTAATGGCTTCCAAACCATCTTGCAAGAATTTCACATTGAATGCGATCTCCAATTCCTGTCCTTCAACCGTGGCTTCAAGCTCTATCTCACTGGCGCCGGTCTCATCGGATTCAGCCAACAGTTTGACCCTCCCTGTTTGATCAGCTCCGGGTTGAAGATGAAAGCGCACCACATTGCTCCCTTCGCGAGCAATGATGCTGGCCTGTTTGCAGGCTTTGAGCAGGTCTCCCGCGTCAAGGACTGCTTTGGTCTTGTGACCTTTGGGTAGAATCGCCTGGTAATCGGGGAATTTCCCATCGATCAATTGTGAGACCATCTGCACATTTTCACAACGGAACACCACCTGGCTACCATTCGGAGGTAAAACAAAAGTGATCCTGGCTGTTTTTGTCGCGTTCAGGATTCGCACCACCTCTTTCAATGCGGCAGCCGGTATGATTAACTGCTTCTTGGTGAACGGTTCTGGAAGGATCGCTTTACAGATAGCGAGACGGAATCCATCCGTTCCGACCATGGATACGGTCTTTCCTTCCATGCTCATCAAGACTCCAGTCAGAACAGGTCGGGTATCATCCATGGAGGCAGCGAACGCAACCTTTTGGATCATATCTTTGAACATACTTGCGTCCATTGAAACCCCATTGGTGATAGGGTACTCCGGGATGGTTGGAAACTCGGATGCATCAATTCCCTTGACGATCCCTTTATAAGTTCCGCACTTCAGTGAAACTTCCGGTTTCCCATTTACTGAAAAAACAACCTCGGGATCTGTTAGACTATTGATCACATCGGTCAGTGTTTTGGCAGGTAAGGTCAAACCCAGGTCACCATCCAAATTGGCATCCATCCAAACCGTGACACCCACGGTCAAGTCGGTAGCCGAAAGGCGAAGCTGATCCTCATCCTTACTGAGCAAAATGTTCGATAAGATCGGTAGATGGGAGTGAGAACCTACCGCTCGCCCAACAATTACCAGGCTTTCAGAAAAAGTATTCTTTTGAACAGTCACTTTGCAGGTCATTCTGTATCTCCTTGTTGTAGTATCAGACACGCAGGTTTTAAAAAGCTGCGTGTCTGAGTCTGTCTAGAATTCGTCGAATAAATCGGCTGATGCACCACCATCTGGCCAATATGCCTCTTCATCCCCTAAGCGAATTGCATTTTCGTATTGCTCAGTGAGGGAGCCTTCGTCATCATCCTCGTTCTGCGAGTTCATCAAAGCTCTGAGAATGGGTTGATCCGAGGTATAGGCACGAATGCAATTGCGCCAGAAAAGTACATCATCGTTCTGAAGAACTTTCTGGATTCCTTGCACCAAGTCGATTAAAAAGTCTTCTTCAAATCGATCTGGAGGTAAACCATGATCGGCCAGTGTGTGAGCAATTTCTTCAGCGATTTGTCCCCATGTGATTGAAAACGCCGGCTTTTCCATTGAAAACCCAGCATGCGCCAGAATTTTGGACACCTCGAAACCAGATTCAAGGTATTCAAGTTGTTGTAGTGTAGGTAGTTGATCCATTTTTATCTCCTGTGGATTATGAAAATCCCAACCCTTTTTCCTTCAGGGACACCCATCGTGATAATCCAATGACCAAATGGTCCAGGACTGACACATCCAAAAGTTTGCCGGCTTGGA
The DNA here is from genome assembly GCA_018333515.1 of Actinomycetota bacterium. Taxonomy (NCBI): domain Bacteria; kingdom Bacillati; phylum Actinomycetota; species Actinomycetota bacterium. The sequence goes on along the minus strand of JAGXSZ010000025.1, from coordinate 10,792 downwards.
CAATGGCACGAGTCACGCTGACATCTTCGGGACTGGGTGTGGGATCTGTGCTGGGATGGTTATGTGCGATCAGGATAGCCGCCGCGTTCCGCTGCAGTGCTGGTTTGAATAACTCGCCAACCCGCACCATCGAGGAATTAAGCGAGCCGTGATATATCTCAATCACATCCAACATGCGGTTGCGTGTGTCAAGCGGCATCACGACCATGAATTCTTGTTCACGATGCGCCAGCATCGGCATCAAGATTTGAGCAGCATCTCCAGGTGAATGAATTGTTGGGCGTTCATCTTCTGGTTGAAGGAGCTTACGTCCAAGTGCTAAAGCTGCTTTGAGTCGCAGTGCAGTCAAGTTGCTTATACCCGGCACTTTGGCAATCTCATTCACATGTGCCTGGGCAATTTTCTGGATCGTGCCAAATTGTGCCAGCAGTTGTTCAGCGGACTCAATTTGATTTGAACCACCAATGATGACTGCCAGCAATTCAGCCAGACTGCATGCATCTGAATCCTTGCTTACCCGGAAAGCCGGCTGCTCTCGAACGGGCAGGTGCTTGAGCCGGGGAAAGTTGTAAGTTTGAGGGTGTGCACTTTCTATAAGGTACGGTTGTAGGTTGTTCATGTCTGTCTCCTGTTATTGAGGGGACAGACCACCCCTGGAGGGGTGGTGTCCCCTCCGATAGGGTTATGTCCTTAGGCGGTCGGATCGTATCCGGTTTCAAGAAATACCTTGCGGCTGATAGCTTCGCATTCTTCCCAGGTCATCAATTCATCGCGCCGCACACCAGGGTATCCAGGTGCGGGAGGTATGAGCCAGGGGTTTTCTGCAAGGTTCTTTTTTATCCTTTCAGCTTTTGCATCCAGGAAATGACGCAGGTCGCCTTTTGTGCAGCGCCACCCCAATTCCTTGGTGTACTTGCCATCCCAATTTCGATCGCGGAAAGTCTTGCTGCCACAGATAGGACAAGGTGGCATCCCTTCTGGATCAGGCGCTCGTGCACCACCAGCTTGAAGATAAAAACGAACAGCATCAATCGCTTCGCAATAAGCTGCACCACAAGAGCACTCCTTGTTTTTATTGACCCTGTGAAAACGAGGTTCACTACCCGAACCAAAATCAACCAGGTATTGATATCCCTGGACGGAAACGGATGGCGTGAACACCGTAAAGTCTTCCCGGATCATTGCACTGTCATGCGCTTTTGGGATCCCCTGACTGCTTCTAACCGTACCTGCGGTTCTACTCGGAGCAAGTTTGGTCTTCATAAGCACTCTCCAGAAACCAATCCGCTGGAAGCAAGTGATCCTGCGGAGAGATTTGAACTTCTAGTTCTCCTGGTGCAATCGTTTCACAGATTGGTGCTACTTCAGGATCATTCTCAACACGGACATCCCTCAAGTGAGGGATATGAACCACCGTTGTGCTGTCCTGATAAGGGCCACCGTGGCTGTTCTTGGTAAATGGCTCCAGTCCATTGAGCGCGCGTACCCATACTGTTCCAGGTCTCGGGCCTTTTCCCACTACCTCAACGGGTATGATCGCATCTCCATAACATGTACCGATTGTGATTTCAGCTTTTACCATGTGTTCCTCCTGTATTCTTTCAATAGGAATGAGAAAGGACATGCCCTGAATGGCATGTCCTTCGTTGTGATTCACCGGTGCGTTCTGACTCTGGCTAGAATGGAATTTCGCTTGGGTCTACATTTGGCGGGACCTGAGTATTTACTGCGGGTTCTGCTTCCTCCTGGTCTTCACGTCCAGAAAGAAAACGTACGGTTGAGGCGGTTACTTCGAATGAAGCGCCAACTTTTCCATTGTTTTCCCAGATATGTGGCCCACCAGTTTCAGGATCGGGGGTTAGACGCCCTTCCACTAACACCTTGCTTCCTTTGTGTAGGAATTCATTGCAGGACTCTGCTTGTTTTCCCCACACAGTGACACGGAACCAGGTTGTTTCTTTGACTGGCTGTCCATTCTGACCGTTGTAACGGCGATTTGTGGCTACCGATAAGGTAGTCACCGGTTGTCCGCCAGGGGTAAAGCGCATTTCGGGATCTTTTCCCAAATTACCGATGAGGATAATCGTTTGGTACATGGTGTTTTTCCTTTCTCTTTGGTATGTGATTTTTACGCTGCAACGGATGCAGGCGTCGGTGTGGCGCGTTGACTGGCTAGCCAATTACGCAATTCATCCTTTGAAGCAGGAACTCTCCCGGTTTTCTCTTTGAATTGGTCAAATGCCTCCTGTTCAGAGACATTACCATTCACGGAGACACTATCCCCATACTTGCGTACGATAGAGGTGGTGGGAGGCATTGAATTTGCTTTCGAAGTTGGAATTGCCGTAGATGAGGTGCCATTGGATCGGTTTTGATCAAGGCCTGCGTTCTGAGCAATTTCCTTGTCATACAGCAGATTGCCGAACTGTTCACCCAACTGGCGGAAGCAGCGCTTCAGACAGTCTGTGGCTGAACCTGCCAAGGCCATATCAAGAGCTTCGGGTGTATCACCAGTGAAGACACAACGACCAAGATCGGCGTGACTGTATGTTTTTCCGTCCAGATCGACAGATACTTTGCCAGTGATATACACTAAACCGACTTCCTCGGTCTGAACATTCCCATTGGCATCCAGGGCAGGAACCTTGCGTTTTTCCTGTTGATTCCAGATCAGCACCTTTTTTTGCCAACGCACGATGACCGGGTCACCAATCAAGTCAAATGACCAGGTAAATCCGAAGATACTGTTGGCTCGATCAATAACGTCGTATCCTTCCAGATATGGGACGGATCCCATACCTGGCGCTTGGCGGCGTTTGACGCGAGACATGTCCAATGGCTGGCGAAGTTCCCAGAGGATGCGGCTCAGCCGGTCGCTCAGGTTCCCATCATTTGAAGGGATGGTTTCATTCATGTGACTCTCCTTTTCTTGAATTATGTGAATTTGTGGTTGCGCCGCTTCTAAAAGGCGGACACCTTCAATGTGTTTGCAGAGAATCTGAGGTCCCCGCTGCTGATAGTCCATACAGGTACACGCCCAATTGACCTCTTCAGAATCACCTTGAGATGGTCTCAATGAGACTACATACGGTAGCTTGTCGCCATTTTTGACCGTCCATTGGTGGGGATTGGTTCGGGTGACCTGGAACTTGCCAGCGAGAATCGCAGATTGTGCACGTTCAGTACGTTCAACTTGTGCTTGGGTAAGGTCTTGTGTTTTTTGCATAATCCTCCTTGTGGAAATATCCGACGTTGATTAATAAAAAGTCGATTCGAGAGATCAACTCATGGCTAAGTACCAGGAGTGTTCCGACGTTATTTGCTACCCGTGAATAAACACAGGGCAGAAAACGACAATGGTGAAGACTTTTTCTTCATCGCTGACATTTGCAGCCCTATGGATGTGAAAATATATGGGTGGGATGAGTCATTCATCCCACCCACACAGTATTGTTTTCTCCTTGTGATATGAACCTTTCTGCTTCTCAGCACGCCATGACGCCTCCTGGGAGGAAAAGGTTGTTTGTTAAAGTGCAAGCCCACTATCCGGGGACTCCCGGAAATAAAAAGAAGGATCACACACTCCCAATACCAATGGGAGCTTACGATGACAGTTCTCGAAATCCAGCTTGCTTTATGCAAGGGATTCGGACGTCATCTTGTGATCCTCCACGTACCCTGAAGTATTAAGAATTCGCTTCAGGTCTGAACTCATCCATCTCTCTATTTTTTTTACACTCTTAGACCTTTTGCAGGTAATCCAAAAAGATAATTACCCATGCTCACCTTCGGTTTGTTGATAGGATGAGTTATTCAGCAGTTGCGTCAATTTCTCCAGAAGTAGATTCCATCTCACGTGAATTGTTTTCCGCTTCAGCGTGCTTGCCAGTCGTAACTCTCTCAATTGATCTGGCTTTTTTCTCGTTCGGTGTGGCAGAATCCAACACAATAATGCGCCTGGCGACTGCCTCTACCACGTTTCGATCAATGAATACCTGGTTTTGTTTCAAATCGCATGCTTTGATATCCACCGTCAGGTCAGTACAATTCTTGGATTTCCGCGCTTTGTTGATAAACTCTTCCAAGCTTTCGCGGAAATCTCGAGACTGGAGGAAACCATGCACTCGCAATCGCATGCCGCGGCGAATATGGATCAACCCATTGGCTCCGCCATTGACCCGGACGTTGATGTAATCGCCTGCATCACGTTCCAGATCCAATTTCTTGGCAGGCAGATCACTGTCTCTATAGATCGCCAACCGGAAGAACAGGTCATCCATAAATTTCCATGGATCACGTACCACGATTCCTTCTAGAACTACATCGTTTATCATCTGACCTCCTTGTTTATAAAACCTTCGTCATCTATGGTTAAAAAGAAAATGCCGAACAGATCCCAGTGGGTTTTGTCCGGCCAACGATTGATTAAGAATTATTGAGTTGTCAATCAGAGTATATCAATTACAAGGGGCTTATCCTAGATGGTCAATTTCTTTTTAATAATGCCCACGCTCCTTTATGGGTAAGAAACGATCAATGTGTGAAGACACGTAGTTTGGCCACGCCAGTTTGAGTTACTAGCACCTTGGGAACTACTGATGGAAACAGGATAGATAAATCTGCGGATACAGAAACCCGTACAGTGTTGTCTCCCCCACTGACCTGAATTCCTGTAACAAAGGCATGCACCCCTTTAGCGGATAAGCTGGCTGTATTTGACGTCACATAAGCCTGGGCGTTCCCCCAGGTTCTTGAAGTAGGGACAAGACTTCCGGTATCTTGAAAAACTTGCTGATTGATCTCAGCGGAAGCGGCAACTGCTGCAGCATCCGCTGCCTTTGCCACTTCTGAAATGGCATAAAAATACCGTCCGAGTTCAATAGCCAATGCCAGGGCAGGTATCATCACCAACCCAATGAATACCGCCCAGAAAGTCATTGAATAGCCACGTCGATCTCGCCACAGCATATTACCAGCCTTCTTGCCGAAATGTTGAATCAGCACGGACAGTAAACGTCTGCCCTGGCAAACCTGGAAACAGGCTGGTCAGAGGAGCCATAAAGTTGGGTACACTGCCGCTGACTTGAATCTTTAAAATGCTGCCGGCACTTCCTCCAGGAGCCAAGACACTGACCGATGTATTTTCCAGAATCCCAGCCTGGGCGATTGCGTCTCTTGCTCCACTCATGGCATAACAGGCTGGGCATTGCTGCGCCACACTTCCCATACGCGCACCATGCCTGGCAGCGGCTTGCACTGCCTGTTGGGCATAGACTAACATCCCCAGGTTGACAATCGCCAACATCACCATAATCGCAATTGGAGTTGTAATTGCAGCCTCAAGCAATTCCATCCCACGTGTGTCTTTAATAAACCTCATAATCCTCCTTGAGGAATAATTGATCTGCCAGTTTATGGAACATCCCCGAAGGGAACATTGCTGGCAGACCATTGATTTGACTAAATTTTTCCAGCAATATCAGTCACGATGGCAGCGATATTTTGGCCCAGCAACCGGTATGCACCATAAGCCACCAGAACAACTACTGCAATGATCAATGCGACCTCAGTCGACTCGATTCCCCGGTTATCATTCAGGAAACGCAATGCCAATCACCTCCTTCCTTCTTTAGAAATACGGATAGAGAACGAACAACAATGTCCCACAAAAAATTGATACGACAAAAGGAATTTCCCTCTTTTTCTGAAGGCTCGCGATTACGCCCTGCACTCCACCGACAACTGTTATCGGGATCAGAAAAATTGGATTTCCAAGAACCAGGGTAGCAGTAATGATCAACTTGACATCCGCACCTCCCAAAACACCAAATTCCCAAAGTACCCACACGACAAGGATGAGAAGACAAATCAACGCCGCTAAAGGTTGAAAAATTGCAGAAAATGCGGACAGCGTGAGGGCGAATGCCAGACGTTTTTCTCGGGGGTTGAAATCTGATACGTGAGTTAGTGCAATCATCAACAATACTGGAGCCCATAAGCCATTGAGAAGGGCATACACACCTGCACCAACCATCCCACCAACGGTTAATGGTGTGGGGACCTGGTAGTTGCGGAGATCGTAGACCATACAGGCAAAAAACAGGGCTAAAACGGCGAAAGTAGCAATCAGAAGGCGCTCCTATCCATTCTGCATCAGTGCAAGTGCTTAAAAATTAAAGCTGGACTCACTTCTGCGCCCAGAAGGTTCTGTCCAGCCAACGATTAATCAAAGATTGTCTATTAATAATTATAATGATGGAATGAAGTTATCCAAGGTGGCCAATAGAATCATATCTGAAAGGTTTATTTACCAAGTTTTATTAGAATTCGTATATACTGATTTCTAAAGGGTAAACCATTTCTCATTTCATCAAGATTTGTGAATAACTTGTCCTTCCTCTTCCTAAACAAATAGAAGAATCTATTTCAACAGCAAGCCCAGACCGCAAAAGGGAGTTACATGGTTGATCAATTGCTAGATGGTACCGAAGAATCCTCAAAGAAAACGCTTGAAGAGATCAAAACCTTTTTTAGAAATATGATGCCAGAAGATATTTATAAAGGTGCCTGGTTTGAGAAGTTGTTATATCTCGCTTTGAGCAATTATCAGAAAAAGGTAACGGCAGAATACTTTCAGAAGGAGTATCCTGGTTTGCCACCAGATGCAATCGTCGACTTAAGGATAGCATTAGCGAAAAAGTTTGCAGCAATCAGTGGTGGCATGACAAGTTTAGCTTATTCAGGAGCAATAGTAGCAACTATTGGTAAACGTGGTGGAGCCTCGAAGGTTATAATACCTGCTGCCATTACGACTCTTGTGGCAGATTTGGGATACACCAGTCTGCTCCAACTACGCCTTGCGTACGATATCGGTATCCTATACGGACATCCGCTGGATTATGAAGATCCGCAAGACCTCACTGATCTTATCGATCTTGCTTTCGGCGTTAAAGCAGGAGAGGCACTAAATAAAAGCTTACAACAACTCGCTCCTGAATTTATACGAGTATTCATAAAAAAAACACTTACGGGCAGTAGTCTACAAGCACTCAAAGCCCTGCCTGTCGTTGGTAAATACCTTCTTCAAAATAAGATTATTAAGGGAGCCATCCCTGGCATCAATATCCCCCTTGGAGTAGGTCTGAACTATTACAATACCAGCCAAATTGGGAAACGTGCCAAGACAAAATATCGGAGACGCGCCGCCATTGATGAGGCTGTGCGCGATTTCCCCCTTGAAGGAATACAGAATAAATGCCTTTTCCTGAACCTGATCTGGCTAGCCATTTATTCTGACAAAAAAGTCACGCGTCCGGAAGCATGGTTTCTTCGAGCATTTACCACGCGAATCCAGGAAATTGGGAGTATTCCAGATATCGAGAACTTTTCAAAACAAGTAAACTTCGATAAAGAAGAAATTCTCAACCTATTAGCGAACTGTTCTATTGAGGAAAGGCAAACTATATTTAAAGCAATATGCATTGCTGTTGTGGTTGATGACAAACCTTCAGATACTGAATTAGCCTTTGTTCGAGAGGTAGTTCATCGAGCTGATATAGCGTTTGATGAAAATGGGCTTAATGAACTGGCGAATAAATTTGGGTAGACCAGTCCCCCTTAAGCCCTCAGAGAACAAAACCATTACACTCCTTGTCCCAGGCGTTTAGTAGTGTGTACTCAAGTGTTTCGCCACGGTGTACGAGAGGGAGGCCTCGCAAGTTTGGCTATGATAATATAAGCATAATCCAGACATTGCGGATTAACCTAAAAAGATATTCCCTACTTTCAAGATCAATACCGAGGCTAACAATATCGGCAATCCCGGTAATCGGTGAAACTTGATTTTCTGTTCCCGTTTCATTGAAACCAATCCTGAAGCAATCACAACGATAAAGTGAATAACCAAAAACGATACAATAAAGGACATCCCTGGCCAGATTAGACAAACTGTAATTGCACTCACTGCATCCGCACCACCCCACCACTTCAATTCCCAGGCAGCCCAGAAGCCCATGATTGCCAGAGCTGAAAGTGGAGAAGATTGAATCGAGAGGAATGCTCCCAAAAATAGCAATGGGAGCCAGGTGATTATTCGGCTTAACTCTTCCCAGCCAAATGCTTGAGACATCCTATCCCGTTCACTAACAGCTGCAACTACAGCAGCAAGTAGGACTAATGTCCAGTCTCCCTGCCAGATCCGATAAAGACCTGCACCAATGAGAGGAATAACCACCCAGGCGCTGTGTGGTATTTCATTTTTTCGAATATCGAACCAAGATACGATTCCCAACCAGGTTACAACAAGACCAAAAATAATCCAATCCATAACACCTCTTTTTCTACGGCTTGATCTGCCCTTCAATACGTCGGATGTATTCTGCACCACTGGCACACCCGCTGGAAAAATTAACAGCAATGCTATTCCAACTGTTCGGATTTCCGGTTTTTCGAAGAGCCTGATAAACACACCCAGCGCCGGCATGGTAATTTGCGAGAACCAGACGCCAGTAATCGTCATAACTTAAAAACGCAGCTGGTTGTCTTCCGGTTGCCAGATTGAAAATTCGGGCTGACTGCAAACAACTTGCATTGAGGGTTTCAGCCAGAACTCGTATCGCTTGGTTTCCTTTTTCAAGATCAACACCCCCTGGACAATTCGGGCAGGTGGCCTCGATATCTCGTAAAACCATTCCGCGTAATAGGTATTGCGTTGAAGAATCCAGGAATTGATATTGGGTGGTACATCCTACTTCACCGTATGTTTGCCGGCAGATGGTTTGGAAATAAGCCGGTCGCCACATCAAAACAAGGTCTGCGCCATATGTGGTCATCTGACCCAATCCAATCTCACCTAGAGTCCAATTTGCCACTGGCCAGAATTGCGATTCAACGGCAATGACAGCTTTAACTACCTTTGGGGGTAACTCTGCAGCCTGAGAAGAAGAGAGAATCACCGAGTCAAATTGATTCTGCCAGGTGAGCACCTGGTCTTTCGTAAGTTCGATTCCACAACCATTAGCAGAGCCATCAGGATTCAACCCTTGTGCTGGGCAGATAGCACCATCGACTAATCCGGAGGTCAATAACTCAGCAGCCAAAACATCATAACGGTTGGCAGTGGCTAGGTTCGAGTTCCCGCTCACGGGCATTAACCAATCAGGAATTGCTGTTGGGGTTAAGCCATAAGCCATCTGGCAGGTTCCACCACTGTCAGCCTTCACAGATGTTGTTTCCCAACTGGCAGTGGTCATCACGGTAAGGGCGGCAAGTAGAATTCGAATTACGGGCGACCACGCACGGGATGCCATGCCACCTCCCAAACTACGCTGGGTGTTCGATATATCTGGCCAAAATCATCCGTCAAATCAGCCCATGCGGTCCAGATACCTTCTTCTGTGGTTCCAAAATTGAGATCTCCTGAGTTCTCAGGAGTCACCGACCAGGCCGAGCCGTTCCTGTTCAAAGAAAATTGGGCTCCCGATGGTGCCCGAACTCGTACCAAAATAGAATAAGGTGGAACACCACCTGTTACCTCGCCAGTTAGGGTCTGTGCGGGTTGATCTAGGCTAGGAGCAAACAACAATAAACGCGCATAGGTTACCGCTATTGTCCCACGAAGTGGTGCAATCACAATAACCGTGACTGAATCGCTGGCACTTTCATACTGATTTGAACAGGTGATTGTGTAGGTGTGAGTTCCAGTCGAAACTCCACTCATAGATTGATTTCCAGCTACGACCACATTCCCAACCCAGCTGCCATTTGAGCTAGCTGCTGAACAATTGGTTGCATCGCGACTGATCCAACTCAGGGTAAAGTTTGCGGGAGAAATTAAAGTCAGAGGACCATCTGTGTTGTTAACCTTCAAATCCACAGCGGGTGGATTGTAGACAATCACCGTGACACTATCTGAAGCGGAGCCAATGGGATTGGAACATGTCAACGTATAGGTGTAACTTCCGGTTGTGATGCCAGCATAATTCGTCGAGCCGGACTGACCCTTCGTTCCAGTCCAGCTTCCTGAGGCAGTACAAGTATCTGCATTGCTGGAAGTCCTGCTCAACAGATATTGAGCGGGAGAAGTCAGTCGGATTGTCCCATCCTGGTTATTCACTTTCAAATCCACGCTGGGCGGGAGTGAGCACCGAATCGTTTTATATGTTCCTGACAAATCAAACCAGGAGGAATTATAGGGATTTTGACCCTGAACGCGTATGGTGTGTTGAACATTGGGCGATATTAACCCCCATAAATCCTGGCTATATCCACACGTGCCACCTGTACAGGTTCCAGTCAGATCCGCCCTGTACTGGTTAGCGACTCCATTCGCTACCAAATTGCCATCTACCAGGATGCGGTAATTAATATCCAACCCTGGAGCGGCATCTTGCATCACCCAACCGTAAGCCCGACATTGGGATTGAGGTACTGTTCCAGAGGCTCCGTCATGGTAGCCAGTAAAGGTATCTCGATAAGCCCAGATTAAGACAAAATCTTCAAAGTCGTGGTCATAACCGCCATTACTATTATCTTCATCCCAATCTCCCCAACATTGTGGAGTGCCAATTATGGTATCCCCGGAAGCGAGGAATGCTGCCATTAAACTGGTAAAGTCTCTACCACCAGCGCTTGGGTTGTAGTTTTGCGAATAGAAGTAATTTGGACAAAAGTAATCGTGATGAGGCGTTTTCCAACCCACATGCGGGTTAGCACACCCCCCTGAACCGCAGTTACCTCCATAACAATCACAACCTCTGATCTGGATCGTCTCACCCGCTGCAACCGTGATCGG
>JAGXSZ010000024.1 GCA_018333515.1 Actinomycetota bacterium | reverse complement strand
CTTGATAGCGGTATTCCAATTGCCCCAGCCGCCCTGGTAGATCGGGTTGGCAAAGGCGCTGCCGGCCATGCTAAGGACAAGAATCCCGACAAGCAGCAAAATAGCTAAAGCTTTCTTCATTAGATTCACCTCCTTTCACCACTGTTATCCCTTAATTTCTCGCTGACGCTCACAAATATTGCCGCTTATCGAGATTTTCTAACCTTTAAGACCGAATTTTTCTGTTAAGGCTGTCGTGCCGCACTTGTTTTTAATATTCACAGGTAAAGGGGGTTAAATATTGCCGAAGCGCCCCGCTGAGGCCGCTCCGGGCCGCCCTGACCAAACGGTCAGGATTGCCTGCTCGGAAGAGGCAAAATATTTTATCATAGCAATTTGACGGAGTTCGCGCGTCTCTACGCAAAACCGCAGCTTACGAGAGGTATTATCGCGAGGCTTCGAAAAAAATAAAAAGGGCCGATTTGGCCCTTTTTACTATGTCTCAACGGATTACACTAACCTCTAGTGCTACCTTCGCTTTGGCTTGAGTTTATAGGCAAGCCCTGATGAGCAAGCAAGGCCGCCGGCGAATATTACCAGTAACCACCAGGGAATAGTAACAGTATCCGCGACGGCCAGACCCATATCTCCAAGAAGCTTTGTGTCGATATAGTTCTTAACCGCCCGCGCATACGGTTTCAAATCCGAGGCCCATCCCCAATCGGCTCCGAGTATCGAGCGCGCGCCGCTATCCTTGTATGTGCCTAGCGCCCGACCGTCACTGCTTGACGTAGCGCTCGAAGCGGGCTCGCCTCCGTTTGCGCCGCCGCTAGAGCCGCTGACACCGCCGCTTGAAGATGGCCCATCATCACCGGAGGACGCCGCCGCGGAGCTGAGCGCCGGTTCACTCCCGCCGCCGCTCTGCGTGCCGCCCACCGGGCTACCCAAGCCCGCCGCCTGAGGCCGGCCGCCCTGTAGGCCCGTTCCGATGACAATCTTGTTTTGCGTGTTGTTTGGCGCCCCCTCGCCCGATACCGCGAGCGCGCTGCCGGTTATCGCAATGCCCCGGCCGATATTGTAGATATCGGCATCGCTTTCGTTTATCGAAAAACCGCCCGAGCCAAAGATATCCCTTGAAACCGCGTTTGATTTCATGGCGGAATCGGCTTTGCCGCCGAATGCCGTCGCGTCTCCGGATTTCGCATCGGCCCGCTCCCGGATAGCAGCGCCGATTGCGACCGCTATCGGCCCGCTATAATCGTTGCCTATATAGCACCGCTCGGCCAGGTAGCCGGTCAAAGAGACCTCCGCCTTGCTGATATTACTGTAAGCATCGGCTTTACCCGAGCCTGCAAGGCCCAAGCCGTCGTTTACGATGATGTTGTCCGAGGTGTTGAGCGCGGTCGCCGAACCATCGGGTTTAGTGAAGGTCACTTTGGCGACGGCAAACGCATCGGAGCTGCTATCTATAACGTTTGCCCCAAACGCGCCGTAGGATGTGGCGCTTCCGGAGGCGGCATTGGCCGACCCCGTCAACGTCGCCCAAATATCGTAGACGATTTCGATGACGACCGAGTCTTCGTTCCGAATCTCGCGCACTACCATTACGATGGTGTCGATCACCGGTGAGAGATTGACGACATTGTCGAGCATCGTGTTCGCGGCTTTGGCGTCGCCGCTTAAAGATAGCGCCGCGCCGTCGTTGTCGATTTGATTCGCTGTCGTATTGAGCGCTACCGCCTCACCGTTGGCCGAGCCGGAGCCGCCGCCAAAAGATGAGGGCACTGCGGAGTCACCGAGAGCCGTCGCGCTCGACGCATTGTTGATAGCATTATCAGCGGCAACGCCGAACGCACCGACATCACCCGTCCGGGCTTGCGCCTCTCCGGTTATCATAGCCCAGATATTATAGGTAATCTTGATAACGACATTCGAATCGATAATCGACTCGAGCAGATTTAGTGCGCTCGTTATAGCCGGCGCGATAAAGATATCGTTGTTCAACATCGAGTTCAAAGCCTCGGCCTGGCCCGATATTGCGGCTGCTTCACCCTTGTTGTCGATGCCGTTGCTCGTATCGTTAACCGCCATCGCGCTGCCGTCGGAGTAGCCGCCGGCACCCGCGACCGCGGGAGCATCGCCGACCGCTTTCGAACTGCTAAAATTATCTATCATATTGACGACATCCGCGCCGATGGCGTTCGCGTCGCCGCTCCGCGCCACGGCCTGGCCGGCAATCGTAGCCATAAAATTATAGAGCAACTCGATGGTCACGTTCGACCGGATGATATCGCCGCAGAATCGTATCAGCGTGTCGATGGCGGGTGCGACATAGATATCGTTTCCGAGCATTGTGTTGTCGGCGTTCGCTTTCCCGGATGCCGCCAGCGCTGAGCCGTCATTTCCGATGACATTATCCGACTCGTTGATGGCGAGGGCGCTGCCGTCGTACGAACCGCCGCCGTTTACGGAAGCGGCATCACCTTTGGCCACGGCTTTGTCGTCGCTGTTTATCGAGTTTGAGGCCTCGAGCCCGCCGGCTCCGCCGTTTCCGGTCGTCGCATCGGCCAGGCCCGTGATACCTGCCCAGTATTTATACAGTATCTTGACGACGACCGCCGAATCGACGATTTTGCCCAAAACATCGACGCCGACCGCCGTTTTCGGCGCGACTGTGGCCGTATTATCCTGTGAAGTGTTACTGGCTTGCGCCAAACCTGTAACGGCGGTCGCGGTTCCGGTATTGGCTATCGCTTTAACGACGCTATTGTCGGCCAATGCGCCTGTCGTGCTCGGCGAGACCTCCTGACCGGCATCGTTTAGGGCCACCGCTTTGGATGTGCCGGACGTGCTGTTGTCGACATTTGAGCCGGCCGCCGTGCCTGTCCCTGTTTTAGCGGATGCCTGGTTCTCGACGAGAATATCGACCTCGCTGCCGATATCGAGAAGAACCCCATCGGTTGTACATGGGGCGCTCGGCGCCGGGCGCATACCTATCAATGGCCCGGGCACATAAAGATACCCGCCGGTGCTCGAACCGGCCGGGGGATTGCTTATCGGCTCCGGCTCACCCACCGGCTGTGCGCTGTATACGACTCCACCGGTAGGCGTACTCTCCACGGCATTGGCCATGGCCGGCCCGCCCAGCGCGCCCGCAATGAGCGAGAGCGTCAAGAAACAGGCTAATAATTTTCTTTTAAACATCGGTCCACCCCCTTTCATCGAGGCATAAACTAGGATCGTGTAAATTGGGGCAGGGAGGGCTAAAGCCCTCCCTGCTCGGTTGCACTACTTGGCCAGAAAGCTCATGACCACATCGCATGTCTTGGTAGACATCGCGCCTCTGAAGATATCGATCGTAACGTTGTTGTTTGCCAGGTTTGTCGATATTGCCGGCCCGCTCGTCGCGTCCGCATCGCCTGAATTGGAGACAACCGTGCTGTCGTTGTTGTTGGCCGTGCCGCCGCCTGTGGCAAGCGACTTTGAGGAAGAATCGACCATCGTCATCGACGTGTTACCTATAGCTGTCGCGTCACCGGTCCTAGCGTCCGCCTTGTTCTTGTAGGTGACATCGATGCAGATGTCGCCTATTACCGCCGCCGGGCAGCACTCGCAACCACACTTGTCGCACCTGTGGTCGCGATTAGAGTCGACATGGGCCATGCCGTCGCCGCAGGTCGTCATCTCCATAACCTTAGAGCAATCGGAATGGGTCTCGGCCTGCTCGGTGATCGTCTCCGTCTCGGAGTTGTTCACCTGGTTTAAGGCATCCGCCGGTGCGGTCACGGCATCGGCCTTACCGGTATTGGTCACGCTTCTCTTGCTGTCGTTTAGAGCCGTCGACTTGTCGTCTAACGCTGTCGCACTGGAACAAGAGTCAACGCCGGTCGCGCTGCCATTCGCCATAGCCGTCGCATCACCGGTTCTCGTCTTCGCCTCGTTCTTAAAGAGAATGGACTTATAGATATCCCCGTTGACCATGGAGCCGCTCTTCCATCTCCAAGAACCTTCGGCGAACGCGGCGCCGCTTAAGCTCATGAGCACGGCCAAGGCAAGCAGCAAAACTAGTAATTTTTTCATAATATTTCACCTCCTTTCATCAAAGAATCAGCTCTGTATTTTAGCTTCACTCTCGAGTAAAACCGTTGTCTATGCTATGTTTTCTCGCCGACTACCACGTTTTGTATCGTGCCCACGATATCCCTCGCCGCTGAGCCCTTCATAATATGGGCGTCGATCAGCCCGTCCCCGCCCTGCGCCTCATCACCGAAGAAGCTCAATATGGAGAAGACCACTATCTTGGCGAGGGGGTCAATCTCTTTGATCTTAAACAACCGGGTGACGCGCGACTCGACATCGGAACTTAAATCCGCGAGCACCACATCGGGAGCGGCGTCCTTGTACATACCGACCGCCTCGTCCAGGTGCGACACCCTGCCTACTACCTGCATGCCGTTCGTAACGAGTAACTTACAGAGCAGGTTCTGGTAGACCGCGTCTTCATCGACGACGAGGGCGCGAACCGTATGGAGTTTTGCGTGACTTTCTTGTGTTAAACAGATGCTCATAGCCCCAAGTCCCATGTCTCGCATACTCTGCCTGCATAACCTGCTTAAATCATTTTGAAATCGCGCTGCTTGCTTGAAGAATCTCTGTTAATACAATCGTATCGCGCTTGCCCCGGAACTGCTTCCCTCTTTGGTCTAGTATCGAGCTGTCCTTATGGTTAGTATTATGTCTGTGTACTATTGATGGCTTGGCTATGTTGCCGTCGTCGCGGGCGCGATCAGCCCCCGTCAACCTTTTAACCGCCTCCCGACTCCCTGCCGCTACCCGTTCGATCTCTTAAGCGACCCCAGGAATAACCCGGCGCCCGTCAACATCAGCAATAGCCCCCCGAGGTACGAGTTGGATTGTGTGCCGGTGAACGGTAAGGCTTCTCTGGTCACCTTTGCTCTCGCCACCTTTGTCAGAACGGTTGTCTCAACCGGCTTAATCGTGGTAGTCGTCACGCCCGCGACGGTCGTAGCGGTAACACCGGGCGCCGTGGTCGTGGTCGTGATTACGCCGTTGCCAACCCCGGCAGTAGTCGTTGTCACGGCGCCATTTCCTACACCGCGGGTCGTGGTGGTCGTGCCCGGAGGCTGTGTCGTCTTCGTCGTTGATGTTGTGGTCGGGATTGTAGATGTTGTGGTCGGAATGGTCGATATGGTTGTTGTCGGCGCTGTTGTTGTGGTGGTCGGTGGTATCTCAAAGACGATAGTGATATAAGCTTTTCTTGTACCGGTTATGCGACCGTCGACAATGACATCGGCGGAGACCCAAATCGCTACGCCATCGTTTTTTATCTCCGACAGCGGGATGGCGTAGGTATGGCGATGACTGGATTTATAAGTAAGGTACTGAGTGTCCGCGGGTCTTCCGACTGACATCGCCCGTTGAATTCCACCCGGATTGCCTCTGAATGTCAGGAAAGTGCCCGTATTCTTATCGGCAATTGGATACCCGGCTTCAGTGACGATGTTTATTATAATATTCGTCCCATTCGTCTCAGCGCTCACGCTACCCACTGTGAGTGACTCGCCTTCCGCGTTTTCCAGCACAAGCGACTGTGAGCCACCGGCAAGCGCGCTTCCGAGCATGCCTAACAAAGCCACTGACGCTAAAACTAAATAGACCATAATCCCGAGCCCGAAGAATTTCCTAGTCGCTTTCATAATACGTTCCCCCTCTATCCATAAAAGCTTAATTAATCGTCAAATATGACCGGCGCATTCCGGGGTGCGCGTGATATTCCTGTGCGCCCTCGCTCACCCCTTGCTCACGATTCAACGCTTATATTCCAAAAAGTAGGCTTCCCAATACCTAACTTAGGGTCAGTCTTCAACTAACCTATCGACTAGTTCCAGCACATCAGGCGCTAAGAAACCTGGCCAAAAATATTTTTGGGATTTTATACTTTCGCATACGCTTGGCCGGGGGGTCGGTAAATGCACTTTAGGGATATAGGTGCTTGTTTTAGCAGTTAGACAGGGGTTTTACGCTAACAGGGCTGCGTTACGCATATACCGCAATACCCTGGCGTCTTAAGATGCGACAATCGAATGGAATGCGACTCGCGCCGCTTCGACCCGGTTTTTGACGCCGAGTTTGTGGAAGATGTTGCGGATGTGGAATTTTACCGTGCTCTCTGAGACGTAGAGTTTTTTGCTGATTTCAGCATTGGAAGCACCGTTGGAGAGAAGTTGCCAAACCTCTTTTTCACGCGGGGTCAAGCGCTCGCAAATCTGGCTCTTCTGTCTGGCCATCGGGATGACCTTACCGGTTAGCTGCGGAGATATCGGGTTAAGGCCATTGGCCGTCTGCCGCACGGCGTCGGCTAACTCATTTCCTCCGATATTTTTTAGCAGATACCCGTTGGCGCCGCTTTCCAGCGCCCGGACGACATAATGCTCATCGTCAAAACCCGAGAACATCAAGACTTTGGCGCTCTTACACCGGGTCTTTATCGCCTGCATCGTGGTAATACCATCGCTGTCGGGAAGCTTAACATCCATGATGATGATGTCGGGGTCGACATTGTCGGCTATCTCAGCCGCCCGCTTTCCTGTCGACGCCTCACCGACCACCTGCATATCATCGCACCTCTCCAGCGCTTTTCTGATGCCCGCCTGCATAAGGGGATGGTCCTCGACGATCATGACTTTGAGTTGACCCATACCGTGTTTTCCTCCCATATTAGTGGATACATACGATTTAGTTTCGGGTCGTCAAGCTTGAGACTACCGCCCATTGGTTGACCCGACAGCACTCTTTGTTTTCAAGTCAACGGTATTCTAAACACGACGCGCGTGCCCGCTCCGCGCCGGCTTTCGATATCGAACTCGCCGAGAAACTGTCCGACCCTATCGCGCATGCTGGTCAGACCATATCCGTAGAGCCCCCTCGCCCGGCTAGTCGGCCCCTTACCGTCAAAACCGATGCCGTTGTCCTCGACGCGGCAACTCACATGTGTCTTACTAAACCCCATCGTGATAGTGACACGCGATGCCCGCGCGTGTTTGGCAACGTTGTTCAAGGCCTCCTGGACGACCCTGAAGACGTTGACCTCCACGACCTCGGGGACCGCCCGCTCCGTACTTTCAACTACCACCGCGACATCGATGCCGGTTCTCGCGGAGAACTGCTTAGCATAGCCTTTAACGATAGCCATCAGACCTTTCTGCGACATGCATTGGGGCTTCAGAGAATAGATGGATGTGCGCAGTTCATGCAAGCACTGGTTGATAATAGACTTAAGCGATGCGAGTTCGGCGTGCGCTTCTTTCGATGAGAGCATCTCATCCAGCATATCCGCCTGGAGAAGAGCACTCGAAAGGGCTTGCGCCGGGCCGTCGTGAAGGTCGAACGCGAGCCTTTGGCGGTCTCTCTCGAGCGTCTCGGTCACATCGCCTAAGGCTTTTCTAATCAGGGCTTTTTCGCGCTCTAAGCGGTCGGCGACGTTGAAGAGCGCCGACAAAAAACTGACGGCTATCGAATCCTCGAGTACGTGGATGAGCAACTTTACCTGGTACTCCGCAAGCTCTTCCTCGCTCGTATCAAAATCCAGGCACTTGACCTGCGCTTGAAATGCTTTCGCAAGCTCTTCCTTAATGGCCTGGTACTCATGGCGGTCTAGCAGAAGTACCTGTGGCGCCACTACGTCGTCCGCCGGCGACATATCGCATTTGACTAGCTCGGCGGTTATCCCATCATCGAGCCGGCTAACCGCAAAGCGAATTCTTTGCTTGAAGAACTCGAACAAGTCGTCGCTGACAGCGCCGTTAAGCGATTTCGACCAAGCGTCCAGCGCGGGCTCGGCGACCTGCTTGAGCTTTAATGCTACTTCGCTGACTGATAGAGCTATCTTTCCCACCAGGATTTTCCGCCTTTCGCCATATTGTTTGATCACCGAGCAAGCGCAAAAACAACACACTCAAGCGCTTCCGATGCTTAGTCGCGCTGTTGCGACCTGCACCAACTACCAGGTGCTATCTCCCACTCACATCGTAAAGTCATGCGCGTCAAATCAAACCGCATCGAGAACTATGATCCCGGTTGGCGGAACTCACTTCGACTTGCGTCCCCTCTTTACCCAATCCGACCAAGCCTAAACAGAACTCATAACGCGAGGCCGATGCGAAAGAACATGTGGGAGCAGGGGTTTTGGTCTTGGGATCTCCGAGGGTTTGCCTAAGGCGTTGCTAAATAAATAGAAGAGGCGCAATCGCCTCTCTTGTATCCGATTAATAGCATGCTAAGCATACGAGCCTTCTCTATAATAGCTAGCGGACGTCACCGATAACCGCAACATCGTTGTCGGCAAAGCGCGAGCGCCCGCTATTTGATTACGGTCTCGTCTTTAGCCTCGTCTTTAGCTTCGTCTTTGGGCGCGTCTTTATTTTCGTCTTTAGCTTCGTCCTTGTTGTCGGTAGCTTTCTTCAGCTCTCTTATGCTCTGCCCGATTGCGCGGCCCATCTCCGGTAACTTTTTCGGCCCGAAGATTATCAAGACGATGATCAAAATAATGATCAATTCGCTGGGACCCGGCAAGAAATTTATTATCGCAGGCATGACCAGGCTCTGTGCTAATGGAAACATATAATCACAACTCCTCAGCTATTTGTTTCACGTCGATGGAGTTGAAAAAGCGGTTCGTGCTAAATCTTCGCCCCCGCTCCACCGAGATACCTGAATCATACACTTAAATGCGGCGGACAACAACATTTTATGTTTTCCTCCGCCGCTTTGGGCCCGTTACAGACGAGCGCTTTCTCCTGGTAAGACCCTTCTCGTTGGCCGACAAGTAGTAGAGAGTGTGCAGAAGCTGCTGCGCGGGGTCGGTGTTGTGCAACTGCACACCGGGCGGCACTCTGATAAGCGCCGGCGTGTAGTTTAAGATGACCGAGATATTGCCCTCGACAAGGAGGTCGGCGACGGGCTGCGCCGCGGCGGGCGGTACCGCGATGATGCCTATCGCGATGCCGGCGCTGCGAAGAATCCGCGACAGGTCTTTGATATTGAAAACCTCAAGATTCCGTATGTTGGTGCCGATTTTCTTGGGGTCGTTGTCGAAGATGGCCGCGACGTGAAAACCGTGCTGCAAAAGGCCCTCGTACGACGCGATAGCCGAGCCGAGGTTTCCGGCGCCGACCAGCGCTATCTTGTGAGGCTCATCCGAGCCGAGTATCCTCTTGATATTCTTTATCATGGTGTCGACATCGTAGCCGACACCTTTCTTCCCGAACGTACCGAAGTACGTGAAATCCCGGCGAATCTCGGCGGGGTTGACACCGCTCGATTCGCCCAACCTCTCCGAGGAGACCGTTTCTATTCCGTTCTGCTCAAACTTTATCAAGCAGTTCAAATAGGTTGAGAGTCGTTCGATTACGCCTTCAGGTATATCGCTCAATAACAACACCTCGCTCATCTATTGAGCATGCACGCATCCGCATGTCGGTTAGTGATGTTACAATCTTTTGTATAGTCAAAGTATATTGTAACCAATGATACAAGCTAATTCTAGCTAAAAACTCGACTTTCTCTGTCTTTCTCTGTCTTTTATCTTATCTTAGGCGCAAATCGAGCCCGTATGCTCAATATCGGTAACCGCGTCGATAAGACAGCCGACTCAAACATTTTGAAACCGTAACAGTAGTGTCGGACGCACACTCGACTAGGGCGCTTTAGAACCGCGCGCCATCCAAGGCGTTGAAGCATAGGCAATCACGCTCTTCGGGCAGCTTCGGGATGAGCGCGAACAAGAGGTCCCGCAGCTTGTCGTTGTTTTCGGTAAAAACTTTGACGACCTCTTCGTGTGAGACCGGCGGTACGTCCGCCATGCCCTCGAGGCCGACGTCATAGTCGGTGATGAGCGAGATGTTGAGATAGCACATCTCCAGCTCGCGCGCGAGATATGCCTCGGGGTACTGGGTCATATTAATTACTTCCCAACCGTTCGACGAGAACCACTTGCTCTCCGCGCGCGTACTGAAGCGCGGGCCCTGGATGACGACGACCGTGCCGCCGTTGACGACAGGTATTCCCCGCTCTCTAGCTATGCCGTACGCGGCATCGCGCATCGTCTCGCAATAAGGGTCGGCCGCGCTGACGTGCGTCGATATCGGGCCGTCATAGAAGGTGTCCCGGCGGGCGCTCGTCCTGTCGATGAACTGGTCGCAGATGACGAACATGCCCGGTCGTATCTCGGGCTGCAAGCTTCCGCTCGCGCACGGCCCGATGATGCGCTCGACGCCGAGCGACTTCATCGCGTAAAGATTCGCCCTATAATTTATCATATGCGGCGGCAACTGGTGGTTTCGTCCATGGCGCGCCATAAACGCCACGTTTTTTCCGCCGATATTGCCGATAGCGACCTTGTCGCTCGGCGCGCCGTACGGTGTCTCGATCGCCAGCTCCTCGACGTTTTCGAGAAACGCGTAAAACCCGGACCCGCCGAATACGCCTATGTCGGCTTTCTTCTCAATCATCGCATGCCTCCTCGGTCAGCTCTAGCTGTCTATCTTTTAAGCGAACTACACCTTAGTCTAGCGCAGTTTCAACCGCTTGTTAACACTTCGGTGCCGCTATAGCCACGGCGCCGATGCCGGCCGTCGAACGCCGCGACCCTTACGAATTCTTTCCCCTAGCGACCTTGGCCAATTCATCGCCTTGCGCCGGGGTCACCTCGACGGCGTTCGCCGGGTCGACGATGTGGATAAGGCGCTTCTCTCCCGAGCCATGTACCCAAGTGGCGACATCGACTTCGCCGGCCGCTTTCGCTTTGCCGTATTTTGCCGTGAGGGCGGCCGCTAGGTAAATAGTCTCCTCCCCCGCGTCACTCTTCGGAACAACGGCCAGGGGGCCGGGATAGCCTTCGGCCTCGAAGAATATATCCCCTTCGCCCGCGGTCTCCAACAAGACCTCGTTCTCCCGCTCATTGCGCGAGACAATGATTAAAACGCCTTCCGGTGAAAGAAAAATACGCCCGACCTTGATTAAGTTTATGTCTTTGACCGATGGCCGGCCCTCGATTCTAAAGAGGTTGCGCAAGCGCACGGAGAACATAGGGTCGGTCAAGATACATCCGCCCGCGGGTGACGGATATTCCTCGATGCCGTACCGCTCCGCCAGCGCCATCTGGGGCTTGCGCGACCGGCCGCTTATCGCCAGAAGGCGGTCCCGGTCGACGAGCCCTTCCCGCTCGGGGACGGTGGGCTTAAGGCGCTTGGCCGAGAGCGGCCTCAGCACGTAGCCGTCGAGGCCCGACTCGTGCTCGACTACGTCGAGCGCTTTTCTGTTTTGAGATTTCGGGCGCTCGCCAAGGACTTCTCCGGTGGCGATAAAGTCGGCGCCAATCTCGCGCATAAGCCGCGCCGCGCGCCTTATCATAAGCGCGTGGCAATCTATGCAGGGGTTCATGAACCGCCCATATCCATGCTTTGGCTCCTTGAGCACCGTGAGATGCTCGTCGGTAATGTCCACCACATGAAGCGGGACATTTAGCATCGCCGAGGCTTTTATAGCTTCTTTAGCCGTAAAAAAAGGGGTTATAAACGTAACGGCCTCGACTTCGACGCCCTGCTCCTGAAGGACCTTCGCGGCGAGGATACTGTCGAGACCGCCCGACATCAATACAAGTGCTTTAGCCATATGATAACCGGGCCTCCCACCGGATAAATTCCATCGATGACACCCCGACGGGACTACGGGATGTCGATATAGTCGCGCTCGCGTCCGTCGAACACGGTCAGTCGCCGGTACCCGGCCGCGACAGCGAGGCGCAACGCATGGTCGAAATCCATGCCTACCTGGTCGGGACGGTGCGCGTCCGAGCCTAGCGTTATCGGGACCCCGGCTTTCGAACAGAGCGCCAAGATAGCCTCACTAGGGTAGACCTCACCCGCGGGCTTTCGAAGGCCGGCCGTATTTATCTCGACACAGACGCCGGCCTCTTTTATCGCCGCGACCGTATCCTCTAATAAACTCGTTATATCCGTTTCAGGCCGGAAACCGTACTTCTTGACGAGGTCCAGGTGTCCGATGATATCGAACATCCCGGAGCCCGCGGCTTGCGCCACCAGCTTAAAATAATCTTCGTAGATGGTGTGAATATCTTTTTGGGCATAACCTTCGAGATAGCGGCCGTCATCGAATCCCCAGCCGTCGATGAAGTGAATAGACCCGATGACGTAGTCGAAATCGCACGACGCGAGCAAGGCCGCTGTTTCGCGCTCTAAGCCCGGCAGATAATCGGCCTCGATGCCGAGCTTTACAATGATGCCGTCGGCATCACCCGCCAGACTATGGACCTCTTGAACATAACCCGAGAACTCGTCCAAGGTCATTGTAAGCGAGGGGTCCTCCGTGGTGAGAAGCGGGAGATGGTCGGCGAAGCCGATTTCCCGCAGGCCGATTTTGCGCGCCTGTGCGACGTAGTCCGACATCTCACCGTCGGCGTGGCCGCAGCGGGCGGTGTGGACGTGGTAGTCAATCATCTTTAAACTCTTTCTCGGTAATTATCTCAAAGCCCGCCTCTCTAAGGAGCGCGGCGGCTACACCGTCGCCCTCTACCATATTACCGGAAAAAGTCCCATCATATATAGTCCCCGCGCCGCACGAGGGGCTGTCGCTCTTTAGAATCGCGGCGGACGCATGGGTTAGCCGGGCAAGAATCAGCATCTGCTTGGCCCCTCGGACAAACTCTTCGGTCACATCCTCGCCGTCCCCGGTAATGACTCGGGCGTTCCCTTTTAATACATCGTGGCCGTCACCTCCGACTATTTCGGCGGGGGTACGCGGTGTCTTAAGACCGCCGCCCTGCTCGGGGCAGAACGGTATCGCGGCCCCCCGCTCGACTGCGGCTTCGACGCTGCCGCAGGGCGCCGCCGCGGCGTCGTAACGGGTCGCGAGGCCCGCCAGGCATGAGCTGACTATATATCGCTTGCTTGCAGTGCCGGCCTTGTCATCCAATTGACTTCGTTCACACCCCCGATTGACGCCAATCTCGCGACGACCTCGCGGTGGTCGCCGGCTTCCGGGATTAGCGGGCCGATGTTGACGATATTCGCGCCCTCTTCAAGGATTTCGAGCCATGCAACATATTCTACTCCATAATAAAGCGGAGAAATCGCGCTATTTAGCATATTACTCTTAATACTATATCTGTATCTTACCGATGACATTAATACGAAGTTTCTCGAAGGACAACCAATGATAACTTTAAACAACAAAAACAATAACCGCCAACTATCGCTAAGGGGACGATTATCGATCCTCCTCATCGTTATGCTCCTGCCGTTCTTCTGCTTTTCGATTTATCAAGCTGTTATGATAAGCAATCGCCTTGAGAACGAAGCGCAGCAGGAAAGTTTAAGGGTCGCTAAAAACATCGCCATAAGCTTAGATGAGTATATAACCTCGACCGGTGAGGTCTTGATTCCAATCGCAAACAACGAGAGTGCGCGCAACCGGGACTACCCCAAGATAAAAGAACTTCTCGAAAGAATCCTCCTTAAATATCCATATTATAACTCTCTCTCCTTTGTCGACGCCAACGGAATCAGGCGAGTTATGGCGGAGCGCCGGGATATGAACGGGGGCGAACCCTTAGGACATGACGACAACTCCGTGCGCGGGCTGCCCTTTTTTAAACGCGGCATGGAGGCCTCGGGAATATCCGTCGGCGACTTCAGGTTCTGCGGAGTCACGAAAATGCCTATCGTCCACATAACCTACCCGGTATTCGACCCCTCGGAAGAACGGGTCGGTCTGGTAGCCGCCGCTTTTGACCTGACCAAACTCCAAGATAAGCTTATGGGCCCCGAAATCCCCGATTATATTACGATCTGCGTTATCGACAACAACGGGATTGTGGTCGCTAGAGATCGCGAGCCTAAGAAATTTATCGGCAAAGATATCTCGAAGGAGCGCGTCTTCAAAAACATGTTCGGACTAAAACAAGGAATAGACAAAGTTCGCTCACCCGACGGCGTAGAGCGCGCTTTCGGTTTTGAGCGGGCATCGAGGGTGCCGTGGTATGTCAGGGCGGGCGTCGATACCGAATACATCAAAGGCCAAGCCGGAACCGAGTTCATCCACCAATTCTTGGTGTTCGTGCCGTTTCTGCTTCTCTCTGTCTTGGGTTGGTTTTGGGTCGGAAAGAGTGTCGATAGAGTACACGCCACCACCGGTCAGCTAAGCCTAACCGACCCGCTAACGGGCTTGTGGAACCTGCGAAAGCTCCACCAAGACCTCGATTATGAGTTCAGCCGAGCAAAACGCTACAACAATAAACTCTCCTTCGCCATGATAGATATCGACTTCTTTAAAGACTACAACGACCAAAACGGGCACCAAGCCGGAGACGAAGCTTTGCGACTGGTCTCCGAATTGATTCGCAAATCGGTCAGGGACGCCGATATCGCCTACCGCTACGGCGGCGAAGAGATGTGCGTCCTTCTTTCGACGACGGATAAAGAAGGCGCCGCCTATTTGGCCGAGCGCATAAGGCGCGGCATAGAAGCCTTTAGTTTCGCCGGCGGGGAGAGTCAACCTAACGGAAAGCTTACGGTTTCGATTGGCGTGGCGACATACCCTGATGACTCGTCATTTAGAGATGGTCTTGTGAACAGCGCCGACGTGGCGCTTTATAGGGCGAAGAGCCTGGGCAGAAACAGGGTTGAAGTATGTGGTAAAACCATACCCGCGCACGGACCGCATGATTCTTTCGCTGTCAAGGTTCCCGGCATGCATCCTTAGAACACATGAAACGGGGCGGCTAGCCCCTTTTGGAGCCGGCCCTTCCGCCACTTCGAGGGCTGGGCGAAGAGTGAGCCGAGTGAGCGGCGCCGTATCGGCTCCCGGTTGGCGAGATAGACGTAGGCGGCCGCGGAAAACCCCTGCAGGCCGCATCCCCACGACTCGAGCGCGCGCGCCGAGCTTATCTCGCCGGGGTAGCCGGCATAATTATGCCAGAGAATCTCGGTGGTCGACGCATCGAGGATGGCATCGATATATTCGGCGTACTTGGCGGCGTTGATGTTGTGCAACACCAGCGCCGCGATGTTGTTGACAAAAAACCAGCTGTCACCGTTATGGTAGCTGGTATCGTGCTCGCCCGCCGACACGTCGCGGAAGCACTCGTGCTCTGGCTCGACCGAGGCGAGGCCGCCCCACTCGAGCCAGAGCGCCGGCAGCACCCTATCGAAACACGACTCCCACTCCGCTTTAGTTAAAAGCTCCGGGGCGAAGAGCGCCGCCAAGAAGACATTGGGCCTCATCGTCTCATCGTAAAGCCGGTCGTGCAAATACCCGTCGATAAAGTAGTGGGTATGGACATTCTTAAGAAGCGTCGCGCGTTTCTTCTCGTAATAGTCGCTTTCGGTGAGAAGCTCTCCGAGTTGGAGGATTTTACTGTAGAGCGCCTGTGTCTCGACCGGATAACCGGTCCGCCCAAGGCTGTCCATCCAGCTCTCCCGCTCATGTGACGGGATAAAACCATACTCGTTCTCGGTCTCTTCGAGTTCGTCGATTGCGCGCATCAGTTTAAAGGCAAGGGCTTGTTTATCCTCATCATCGAGCTTAATCCCGCCGAAGAGAATGGCCCAGGACAAGAGGCCCAACCCGTCCGAGCAGCAGTTGTGACCGCCGAAAATGACCGGCAGGCGCCCGCCGCCCCAGTCGCCGCGGATATACTTCGCGATAACCGCGCTCGCTCGCTCCTTCGAAAGGGCGGGTAGCGATATAAGTTCATCTCTCACCCACGCCTTGGTAAACCAGGGCATGCCGGCGAGCATCCGGTTCTCTATAAAGAGCGCGTCGAGCGCGTCCTGCGCCCCGCAACGCGCGATCTCTTTCTCGGCGTGGCCGACATCCTTGCCCGCCCGCTCGATCTTTGCCCGCTCCCGCTTCAGAAGGTCAAAACGTGTGAAGCCCGAATATTTTTCGGCCCGCGCAACCGCTTGCGCCTCGTTTGCGGCGAACGCAAAGACGAGGCGCTTCGCGCTGAATTCTCCGAGTTCATACTCGTAAAGGAGCGCGGGCTCGGAGTTTCGCTGCCTGTCACGGCCGTATTCGAGAGGAACCCATGAGCCGAGCGAACGGAAGACGCCGTCGTGAAGAATTGCGAGATACACCGGCTCGGTAACACGGTCATCGCTGTAGCGGACGACGACGACGTCGCCCCGCTCACCGATGACATAGTCCCTGCCCCATTGCGGGATATGGAACTGGTCGCGCATGTCGAGGCGGACCAGGAGGGTATCTTTGCCGGATGCTTCGTAGACGAGGACGGGCTCGTCGGGAACGACCGAGTAGAGTTCGGCTTTAGCGCCATAACGGCGCGCCGCCGCATTCTCGTCGTGGTAGAATTCGAGACGGTCGGCGACTCCGCGCTTTACGATGCGCGATAGGGTTTTTATGAAAGTATCTCCGTGTGCTATAAAGAATCCTTCGTAGCGCGTCCGCGGCGTCTCATAGAATGTCGCAAAATCTTTCCGGTCGTTTACCAGAATAAAAGCGACCGGCTCTTCGACCCGTTTCACAACCGCGTTATCTCCGCAAAAATGCGCAACGTCCACGTCGTATCCTTTAAATAAAAGCGGCGCAGCGCTTCTTAAAGCCCCGCGCCCGTTATTCTCGTATCGTTTCCGGCTCTCGTAGCTCAGGGCTTTAGCCCTGACGGTCAGCCCTTAAGGGCTGAGCTACGTTATCAGAAGTACCGCCGCATTTCGCGACCATGCACAACTACCCTTTGAGGAAAGCGGCGGTCTCTTCCGGCGGCGTCGTGATTACCGCGTAATCGGTGCCGATCTCGAAGCCGGCCTTGACCTGGTGCGGTATCCTCGGGACTATCTCGATGTGGAAATGAAAGTCGGTCCCGCGTGGCCCGTAATAGACCATCATATTGTAATTCGGGCTGACCTTCTCGACCGCGTTGAGCGATTTCAGCATTATCGACGCCAAATCGGCCATCGCTTCTTCGGATAGTTCGTCGAGGGTGCGCGGATGGTCTTTTGCGACAACCCACAGCTCATGCGTGAATTGCGGAGCGAACGGGCAGAACGCCGTAAAATGCGCGTTCTCGAAGACCAGGCGCGGTGAGTGTGCCTCGGACCCGGCTATTTTGCAATAGACACAGTTGCCCTTGTGGCTGTGGTCCGCTTTCTCGCGAATACGCGCGGGCACCTGCGATACCGCAAGCACCTGCGTGTGCGAGTGGTCGAGCGATGCGCCGGCCTCGCGTCCCTGGTTTTTGAAGACCGAGACGTAACCGACGTCGGCGTCCGTCTCGAGCGCCTTGATGCGGTCGCGATAAGCGTTGAGGGTCAACACCATCTCACCCTGGGTCACCTGCGAGAGCCGTTGGTGGTGGTCGGGCGTCTCTACGATGACCTCATGGTGTCCCTGTGAAGAGGCCGTCTTCCAGCCGTTCTCGCTGATATCCTCGCCGCCGGTTATGGGAAACTTGTTCGGGAAGACCCTCACCTGCCACGAGCCGTTCTTTGCGACGCGGTCGATCTCCGGCGGGGTCGTATGTTCGTTCCCCGGGCAGAAGAAACAGCCCGTGCTATCGCTTGCGCACACCGAATCCGGATCGAAGGGCCGGAGCGCGCGTCCGGGGGCTATGAATGTCCATAAGTCCCTAAAATAATCTTTTCTCATGCCGCTCCACACACCTTGCTTTTCTTCAGCGCCATCTCATGCGCCTCGAAGTAATGCCTGACGAGCAGCTTCCAGTCGTAGTTCTTCGCCTGAGCGTTCGCGTTTAGACGCAGCTCCATCCGCTCGTCGCTATCGAGTGTAGTGTACTCATAAAGAATAGACAATAGTTCTTTCTTTTCGCTATCGTAATCGAAGGTGCTCCGGTCTATGACGTAGGTGCCGGGAAGCTTCTTCTTAAGGCCAAGCTCCTTAAGCGCCAGGCCGTAGCCGGAGAGGTCGGTTGTGACCGAGGCGACACCGAGAGCGCCCGCCTCGAGCGGCGTGTATCCCCACGGCTCGTAGAACGATGGAAAGACGCCGAAGTGCGAACCGGCCATGACGTTATAGAATTGCAGGTTTAGGAGGCCGTCGCCGCCGGAGAGGTATGTCGGGTAAAAGACGACTTTAACCCGGTCATCCTCGTTGTTTAGAAGCCCCTTCTGCCTGAACATGCTGAGTATTTCGTCGTACTCCTCATTATGGACGTTGTGGGTGACGAGCGGCGGGTTGCCCGGCCTCCTGAACCGGCGCTGTATGCCAACGGTCTTGTCGAGAAAGTCTTCGCCGAGTACCCATTCGCAGCTGAACGAGTGCTCGCCGGCGTAGGCGCGCGTTACGCGGTCGGAAATGCGTTCCATGTTATGGTTGACGACCTGGCACAGATGCTGATAGACCGACTTGTTCTCGATGATTTCGCTCTTGACGCCGGATGTGCCGGTCGGTATGTAGAAAAACGCGACTATCGTCTTGTCGCTCTGCTTCGCTTTGAGCTTTTGATCTAGCTCGGCCAGGGAGTCGATGAAAAGGTCGATGCCCTTGCAACGGGTCTCGTACCTGCCAAGGATGAAGTAGTAGAGCGTGTTCTCAAGGTCGAAAGTATGGTGCGGGAAGAAATGGTATTGCACGAACTTGCGGAGGTATTTGCGGTATTCGCGGTGGATGAACGTTATTTCCTGCACACCTGGAAACGCCGCCATATCCAAGCCGTTCGGCAACAACACGTCGGGCTTGCGTCCGTAGAACGCCTCGGCCTCGCGGCCCGTTATGCCGGAGACCGTCGTAAGCACGTCCGCATGGAGCGCGGTCGCCTTTTCCAGGCTGTGCTTGCTGGTAATCCCTATCTCTCGCGCCTTTTCGTCGGCGTCGAAGGTACCGAGTTCGGCATAGAAGTTGATGCCGGACGACGCTAAGCAGCGCCCCAGAAACGTCGCGTGCGTGGTGAATATCGTCGAGAAATCGAGGTCGGATTTTTTCAAATAGAGTAATACGCCGCCGGTCAGCCACTCATGGGCGTGGACGATAACTTCCTCTTTTTTGAGGCCGTTTCGCTTGATGGACTCGATGACCCGACCGACCGCCCAGGAAAACGCCAGCGGCTCGTCGTAGTCGTAGCCGGAGAACATCGAGTCGACTCCGTACCACTCCCAAAGCTTGCCTTTGAAATAGCCGATATTGTCGAACTCGTTCTTAAACTCGACCAACAATACCTGTGGTTCCGAATCGAGCAGCCAGGTTCCGTAGTGGAATACGACTCCCTCGGGCGCGAGATCTTTCCGCGCCTTCGCCAGAAACGCCGGCATCGGTTTTTCGATGAACTGGCTCTCCGATTTGCCCGGAAGATAGGGGCCGACGAGAAAATACCTATCGCCATACGCCTCTTTGACCAGACCGGACTTGGACTCGATGACGGTGTAGATGCCGCCGACCTTATTAGCTACTTCCCATGAAACTTCGAATAAATGCGTTGACTCGCTCATATATAAGCCTCCAAATATACCGATTATTACTGCGTTTTACCGTTTATATCGGGCAACTTTGGCCCGACTAAAGGTAAATCTATAGCGGGAATCGGCATCTCGATGCCGGGCATTGGAAGCTTAAGGTTGTCGATTTGGGCTTGGAAATCGATTTTAGGCATCTCGGACGCCTGTAGGGCGCATATCTCGGCCATCCTATCATCGACCCTGCTCACGAAATCGACAAGAACATTGGTAAAGTAGATGTAGGCGTCGTGCGGCCGCTCGTAGGCGTTGAAGTATTTATGGACATCGCCGTCGCTAAACCATTTGGTGCACATGTAATAGAAATGGTCGGAGGTCTGCAATTGGCGCCAGGTTTTCAGGAGGTCGAGGTCTTTGGTCTCTTTTATCTTCTCCTCCAGGTCGTAGAGCGCGCGGAGCGCGCCTTTTTGCATGTCGTTTCCGAGCCATGCCGAGATATCGCGCTCGGTATCGGCCCAGGAAACCGGGTGCGGCATCGAGAGCGTGCCGACCGGCTCGTACCGGTCGGCCTCCTCGGAGACGGTCACAAAATCCGTATCGGGGTGTTTTAGAATAGCCTCCGGAAGGTGTCGCATAAAGTTGAATATCCCCGTATCCTCCCACTGATGCTCCCCGAAGGTCTCATAATCCATAAAGAGGTTTATGGCCTGCCCGCTCCCGTTGATGCTGTGTACCCAGTTCGCGAATTTTTCGGCGGTCAGGGGCCATCCCTTCCAGTCTTTATTTGAAAACCTGAACGCGATGTCATCGGAGAGGCGATAATTCTTGAGCAGCAGCTTGACCGGAAAACCCTGGGTCTCGTAGACGAAATTCGGGCTGCGCCAACCCAGAACGGCATCCCACCCTTCCGCCAGAACCGCCTTGAAATGGAATTTGCGGATAAGGTGCGTCAAGTAATCGAAGTAGACCAGCTCGGTATTGCGAAAGACCTGCGGCACCTGCCCGAAGAGCCTCACTATGAGAAGCATATGGTCGAGCACCTGCTCGAAGAACTCCTCCTCGGAGCAGAGCGAGGCGAGCGAATGGTAGTAGGTCTCGCTCAAAAACTCGACGCGGCCGGTCTGAGCGAGGCGCTGGAAGCTCTCTATTATTTTGGGCTCGTACTCCATCGCCTGGTCTAAGAAGACACCGGAGATGGAGTAGCTTATTTTAAATCGGCCCTCCGAGCGCTCGATTAACTCGAGCATGAGGTTGTTCGCCGGGTAGTAGCATTTGTTCGCGACTTTCCGCAATATCTCGCAGTTCTTCTTGTCGTCGAAATAGTCCGCTTCGCCGCCGATGTCGAAGAGATTATATTTCTTTACGCGAAGCGGCTGGTGGACATGGAAATAACAGCACACACTAGGCATAACCGACCTCCTTAATCGCATCCCCATAGACCGTACAGAGCTTCTCGGCCGCGACATCCCAGGTCAGTTTTTCGATTTCGTCTTGTGCTTTTAGTACCATGTTGCGCGCGTGGCCCTCATGTTTTAAGAGTACCGCTATCGCCTCGGCCATCTTGTCGATGTCCCAGAAATCGACCGCTATGCAGTGTCTGACAACCTCGACGAAACCGGAGTTCCTCGATACGACGACCGGGGTACCGTTCTGGATAGCTTCGAGAGGCACGATTCCGAAAGGTTCGGAGACCGAAGGCATGACGAAGACATCGGCCATCTGATAAGCGGCGTCCATCATGTCGTCCCCTATCCACGAGCTGAAGAGGAGTTTTCCGGTGAGGTTCTCGCGCGCGGCCAGCTCTATCATCGAAGCCTGCATGTCACCGGAGCCGACCATGAGAAACTTCACATTATCATATTGGTCGGTGACTTTTTTCGCCAGGCGCACATAGTAATCGGGCCCTTTCTGATAAGTGACCCTGCCGATAAAGAGAACGACCTTATGGCGCCGCTTGAGGGGGTGGCGCGGGTACTTCTCGATGGTGCGCGGCTCGATGCCGTTGTGGACGACGCTTATCTTATCGGGGTCTATCCCGTAGTATTTCGCGACAATGGATTTTGTATAGTTGCTGACCGTCACGATGCGGTCGGCCGCTTCCATCCCTTCTTTCTCGATGCGGTAGATATGCGAGCCGTCATGGCGGTCGATTTCGGTCGCGTGAACATGCGCGATAAACGGGGTCTTCCGGCCGGCTTTCGCCGCGACTTTCCTGGCGAGGATAGCGGCGGGATAAGTCATCCAGTCGTGGCCGTGGACAGCGTGAAAACTCCGGCGGCGCGCGATTTCCATCACGCCTTTCGCGTAGAGGTCGACATGGGAGAACTCGGCGATTTTGCCGCCCTTAAAGCAGAGTTTGCAGAGGACTTCGCCGCTGTGCACAGGCGCGAAATAGCCGCGCATCAGCGCGCACTGGTGGCGAATGACGAACTCGAGGCACTCTTGCTCTTCTTTTGCGCCGCCGTTGAACCCGCCGGCGAGGTAGCCGGAAGCGTCGTGAACGTCCATCCAGGAATAGGTCGCGCTTTTGAATACTTTTGGCAGCACGAAAGAGACCGCGACATCACGCTTCGAGAGGCCTTTGGTCATTCCTTCACAGGCACGTCCAAGACCACCCGAATGATGAGGCGGCAACTCCCACCCGAGCATTAGAATGTTGGTTGATTTCCCCATGGCTGACATTTTTACTTCTGTTCTTATCGCAAATAAACTACCTATTCAACTAGGACTAAATAAAGAAAGTTCGCCGAACGATCTACAAATCCTGCACGACAATTCGAAATTGTTCGAAAATTTTCGGCTAGGGACCTTTATGTCAAATAAGCTTAAGATGACTCGATCTTGGTTGACTTTACAAGCCAACAGGGCTTAGACTTAAGTAAGAAATCCCGTATATCAAGTAGGATTTATTGTAACACATGTATCAATCAACGAAAGTCTCGTCAAGAAATCACGGTTGAAAAACCCTAATTTTTTGGACTATCGACCTTTCGTGAAGGGAGCGCGTATGAAACTTTCCACACGAAGCCGCTACGGCGCCAGGGCGATGCTCGATTTGGCACTCAACGCCGAGAACGGCCCGGTCCGCTTAAAAGACTTAGCGCGGCGCCAGGGAGTTTCGGTAAAATATTTGGAACAGATTATCCCGGCACTCAAAAACGGGGGCTTTGTCCGGAGTATCCGCGGAATTAACGGTGGCTATATGCTGGCAAAAGATGCGTCGAAGATAACTCTGCTCGAAATAATACTGGCATTGGAGGGCCCGCTCGCGCCGGTCGATTGTGTCGACGCGCCGAAGCTCTGCCCGCGCTCGAAAGCGTGCGCGACGCACGAGGTCTGGCGGGATGTCCGAAGCGCTATCGATGGAGTCTTGGGGGCGAAGACGCTGGCGGAGCTGGCCGGGCGCCACAAGCAGCTCAATTAGGGGACGTTGTTTCCAGTGCGTCCTAACTTCGCCCGACGACGGCCGCGCGAACTTAAGCGAGATCTCCCCTACCGTTCTCCCTGTCCTTCTGCTACGATAATACGAACGGCTGTTTGGGTAAGGCCCTATGTGCCGTCTGATAAATCGTTCGCGGCGGGTTTTACCTCTCTGGATAAATAAAGGATGGTCGCGCGTGCTTGACCTCAACAAAGTGTACGGTCAGATTGCGGCGCTCGGCTCCTACCAGACGGAGCGGGCGCGCGGTATCGCGGCGGCGCTCGGCGCGGCCGACGAGCAGATATCGCGCATCTCACAAGATATCGAATCGTTCGCGCGCAAAATCGACAACGCGACGACTTCGTGGCTGGTAGCCATGCCCACGAGCGAGCGCCCGTTTTCGGTTTTTAGCCCGGTCGCCGCGCCGGAATCATACACCGTCCTTTCGACCGACGGCTCGCAAATATGCCCCGACCGTCACGCGCCGCACCACTCACTCTTGATAAACATCGGGCGCGTCTCAATCGGCTACGGCGATTTTCACGGCTACGCCTTCGGTAGCGACCCCACCCTCTTCTTCGACGAACGCGATGTCATGCGCACGTTCGGCGGTGAGGAACGCGAGGTCTCCGGCGGTGTCCTGGGGGCGCTACGCCAGAAGATGGAGGTCGAGTCGCTGTCCGAGATGATAGCGGGGTGCGCCGAAAAGCCGGCGGTCGCGCTCGTCGACGGCACGCTCATCCTCTGGAACCTGGAGACCAATCCAGACCGTCTCAACCGGCTCAAAGAGGGCGACCTTAAGAAAGAGTCGTTCGCCTCGTTCATGGGGCTCGTCGGTGATGCGAAAGAACACGGCATCCCGCTCGCCGGCTATATAAGCTCGCCGGGTAGTTCCGATGTGGTAAACGCGATTCGGGTGAGCCTCTGCGCGGCGGAGCCGGTAGACTGCGACAAATGCCCGCACGCGGGGGCCGGTTTCGAAGGGCCGCCGCCGTGTGCTAAGATAAACGGAGTCACGGACGCTACCTTGTTTAAACGGCTCTTGAAGCCGGGCGAGCGCTCGGCTCTCTTCGAGAGCGGGTCGCAGATTCTCAAAGCTTACGGCGGCGAGACCGTCCTCTTCTTCTACCTCAACGCGGGCGCCGAAATCGCGCGCGTTGAGCTGCCGCTTTGGGTCGGACGCGACAAAACGATGGTCGAGCTGCTCCACGCCGTCTGCCTCGACCAGGCGGAAAAAGGCGCGGGTTACCCCGTCGCCATCGCCGAGGCCCACGAGCAGGCGGTGGTAAAAGCGGCGGATAAGCATATCTTCGACCAGCTGGTATCGAGGGCGATGATAAAAGCGGGCGCGCCGGTTATTGAATCGCGCAAAGTCCTTCGTAAGCGGGGAGGCTTCATTTAGATGAGCGGACGAATCGGAGAGATAATCCAGGTGTCGACGACGCGCATTCTCGCGCAAAACGACGACCTGTCGGTACTGCCGCACTTCGGCAGCTTCATAAAAACCCGTAGCCAAGGGATGACCATCTACGGGCTGGTCTTCAACGTCTACGAGACGAGCATCGACCCGAACCGGCGGGCCATGGCCTTCGGCATCGAGCGCGACGAGCTTTTGAGGCGCCAGCCGCAGATTGCGGAGTTTTTGAAGGTGGAGTTCGAAGCGGCGGTCATCGGCTTTGACGACGCCGGCTACATCCGCGCGTACCTGCCGCCCTTCCCGCCGCGCATCCACAGCTTCGTCTACCCGTGCAACAGCCGCGAGGTCATCGACCTCACCGAGGATTTGGAGTTCATCCGAAGCGTCAACGCGCTGCCGGGGCTCCCCGTCGAGGAGCTGGCCGCCGCCTCGATTCGCCTCGCCTACGCCGAGCGCGGAAACGACAGCGCGTTTTTGACCCGCGCCGGCCAGGAGATAGCCCAGCTCTTAAAGGACGAGTACGAAAAAGCGCGGAGCATCATCAGGAGGATAAGCGATGGCAGGTAAGACCAAGCACATCGGCAGCATCATCGCCGGCTCACTCCTCGGCGGCCTCGAAGCCAAGCTCGACGAGGACATCAATGTGGAGGGCGTCTCCGTGGGGCGCCTCATCGTCGTCGACGGCGCGCTCAACAAGTTCTTCTGCCTGCTCAAAGACGTCTCCCTGGAGGCGACAAACGAAGATATCCTGTTAAATCCGCCGCGCGACGACTTCTCGAAGATGGTCCACGCCGGCGTCAATACATTCTATAAGCTCTCACTCCAACCGATGCTCATCACGTCGCAGGAGCCCGAAGCCGGCGACCGGCCGCGCCCCTCGACAACGGTGCCGCCGCACTTCTCGCCGGTCTGCGAGGCGACCGCCGACGATATCTCGCTCATCTTCGGGGAACCGGGGCTAACCAACCCGGAAATCGGCTCCCCCATCTTCATGGAGGTGCCGGTCTGCTTGAATTTAGAGCGCTTCTGCAAACGGAGCAACGCCGTCTTCGGCAAGAGCGGCTCGGGTAAGAGCGTGCTGGCGCGGATGATACTCGGGCACCTGGTCAAGAGCGATATGGCGATAAACCTCATCTTCGACATGCACGGCGAATACGGCTGGAGCGCCACGAGCGAGGGCTCGGGCGCCGACGACCCGAGCCTCCGCCAGATCCTCGGGAGCAAGGTCGCGATTTTTACCGTCGACGCCGACTCACCGCTCTACAGAAAAATCCGCCCCGACTACGACGTGCAGATACCCTACGGCATCATCGAAATAGCCGACCTCGAGCTGGCCGCGGGTGAACTTGGCCTGACCCAGGCCGGTATCGAGACGATGTACCGCCTCCACGACGCGTGGGGCGAGAGCAAATGGCTGGCGAAGTTCCTCGCGATGGACGCGGGCGAACTCTCCCTCGTCGTCGAGGAGCTAAAAGTAAACGACCAGGCGCTCGGCAAGCTCCACCGCTGCTTGAGCCGCTTGAAACGCCTCCCCTTTATTAGAAAAGAGGTCGCCGACGACACCGTCGCGCGCATTATGAACGAGATAAGGGCGGGGCGCCATATAGTCTTCCAGTTCGGGCGCTACAACTCGATGCTCTCCTACATCCTGGTCGCGAACATCTTGACCAGGCGGCTCCACAGGCTCTACGTGGACAAGACCGACAGCGCCCGCGCCGAGGGCATCGAAGGGCCCAAACCGCTCGTCGTCACCATCGAGGAGGCGCACAAATTCCTCGACCCGGCGGTGGCGCGGCAGACGATTTTCGGCACCATCGCGCGCGAGATGCGCAAGTACAACATGGTGCTCCTATTGATAGACCAGCGCCCGAGCGGCATCGACGACGAGATACTCTCACAGGTCGGCACGCGGATAATCGGCGAACTCGGTGACGAGCGCGACATCAACGCAGTCTTGACCGGCTTGCCCGGCCAGGGGACGCTCAAGGTTTTGATAAACAACCTGGAGCCGCGCCAGTTCTTGCTGACCGGCTTCGCGCCGCCGATGCCCGTCGTCATCGACGCGAAGGAGTACGGTCTCTTCTGTAACGAACTTCGTGTCGGAGCCGGCGTCATCGTTGACGAAATCGAGCGGCGCAAATCGATAGATTCCCTGAAAGCGAGTGTCTTCGGCGATGACGAAATCGTCTTTGATTAAGGACAGTCAATAGTGATAGCAAACCATAACCATGAACTATGAACTAAAACCGAGAATATATGAGCAATAATCTTGCACTTGTAAACGATTGCGCCGCTCGCAAGGCGATTAGGGTACTCCACTTCGCCGACCTCCACCTGGGGATGGAAAACTACGGCCGCGCCGATGCGAAAAGCGGCCTCAACCAGCGGGTAATCGATTTTTTGCGCTCGCTCGACTTCCTGGTCGAAACCGCCATCGAGCGGGATGTCGCCCTGGTCGTCTTTGCCGGGGACGCCTTCCGCAACCAGAAACCCAACCCGACGCTCCAGCGCGAGTTCGCGCGCGCCGTGCGCAAGCTGACCCGCGCCGAGATAAAGGTGCTTCTCCTCGTCGGCAACCACGACCTTCCCAACCTGGACAAACAGGCGCACGCGCTCGCCATATACGACGCGCTCGAAATCGACGGCGTCTATGTCGCGCGCACGCCCGAACTCATGACCATCGAGACCAAGCAAGGTCCGGTTCAGGTCGCCGCGTTGCCGCACTTCTCGCGCAGCAAGCTTGTCGCGAACCTAAAGGAGCAAGACGTCGAGTATAAGAACAGGACGCTTACCGATTTAAACGACCTCTTAACGCAGACCGTCGAGACGTTCATCGAGGACCTGGCGGCCCGGGTCGACCCCGCCATCCCGGCGATACTCACCGCGCACGCCAGCCTCTCGACCGCCGCGGTCGGCAACGAGAACCGCAGTATCCTCGCGGGAAACGAGCTAACGATTACACCCAGCGCCGTGCAGCGTGCCGAGTTCGACTACATCGCGCTCGGACATATCCACAAGTTCCAGGATTTGAGCCGCGGCGCCTACCCGCACCTCGTCTACTCGGGGAGCATCGACCGCGTCGACTTCGGCGAGGAAAAAGAGGAGAAGGGCTTTTGCCTGGTCGATTTGGCGCGCGGCGCGACGACCTACGAATTCATCACGACGCCGGCGCGCCGCTTCGTCACCATCGACGTCGACTGCGCGAGCGAAGACCCCACAGCGGAGGTCCGCGCGGCCTGCGAGGCGCGGGAGTTGTCCGAGGCGGTCGTTCGGGTGCGGGTCAAAGTCCCCGCCCACCTAAGAGAGCAAGTAAGAAAAGACGAGATACTGGGGGCGCTTTCCGGTGCTTACTTCATCGCCTATATAAATATCGAGGCCGTAGGCGAAGACGTAAGAACTCGAAACCCGCACCTAACGGAGGCGCAAACTCCGGTCGACGCCCTCGTGGAGTTTATCAGGACGCGCGAGGATTTGCGCGAGCGAAGCGACGAGCTGATGGAATATGGCGGGAGATTAGTCGAAGAACTCTACCACCGGGGGCAAGTAAACTGATACCTGTCGAACTTAGACTGACCAACTTCATGAGCTACAAAGAGATGGCCGAGCCGTTGAGCTTCACGTCCATCCATACGGCCGTGCTCAGCGGGCCAAACGGCCACGGCAAGAGTTCGCTGCTCGATGCCGTCACCTGGGCGCTCTGGGGGCAGGCTCGCGGGGTGGATAAGCGCGGCACGGGCACCGACGACCTCATCCACCACAAAGAAGCGCACATGCAGGTCGAATTCTCGTTCGAACTCGAGGGACAGCGCTATCGCGTCATCCGTTCGCGCAGCCGTAAAGGAAAAACCGGCGTCTCCAAACTCGAATTTCAAATCCAGGGCGACGGCGTCCCCCGGGCGCTTACCGGCGAGACGATTGCGGTGACCCAAGCCGCTATCGACAAGACCCTGCGGATGGATTACGAGACCTTTATAAACTCGGCCTTTATCATGCAGGGCAAGGCCGATATTTTCATGGCCAAGAGCGCGAACGAGCGCAAAGAGATACTCTCCGAGATACTCGGGCTCTCCCTCTACGACGAACTCGAGGCGCTCGCCAAAGAGAAGCGGCGCGAGCAAAACGAGCGCCTGAGAATCATCGACACGAAAATCGCATCGATACAGCAGGAGCTGGAGTTCCTCCCTGGCTATAAGGTTGCGCTGCGCGCGGCGACTGAGGAACTCGGCAAAGCGCAAGCCGCTATCGAGGAGGTCGAGGGCGCGCTCGCCGTCTTCCGCGAGAAAAAGACACTCTTCGACCTAAAGAATGCCCGGCTCGTTGAG
The DNA here is from genome assembly GCA_018333515.1 of Actinomycetota bacterium. NCBI lineage: Bacteria > Bacillati > Actinomycetota > Actinomycetota bacterium. Next base: position 21,216 of record JAGXSZ010000024.1, on the reverse strand, counting down.
ATATCCGAGCGAACACAGTCGGCCAAAGATAATATCGCGGAACTCGATAAAGAGCTGGCGTCGCTCTCGGCGAGCGCCTCGCGCGCAAGGGCGATTGTGGATAAGGAAGCCGCTATCGATGCGGGCTACGCCAAACTTATCGAACTCCGTCAGAAGGATGAAGAACTAACGGGCGTCGCGCGGGAGCACGCCGCACTTGAGAAGAGCGTCAACGAGGCGCGCCTCAAAATCGCTAAGGAGAGAAGCGCCCTCGAGTCGGAAATCGCGCACCTCGATAGGCGCAAGACCGAACTCGAAAGAGAGCTGGCGAAGAAACCCGCGGTCGAGGCGGCGCTCGCTCAGGTCACGCGCTCGCTCGCCGAGATGGAGCCGCTCAAGAAGAAAATAGATGAGCTTCGAGAGAAATACGGCGAACTTCGTGAGACCACGGCCAAGCTTGCCGCCGCCATAACCGCGAACAAGGCCAAGCTGGACGAGGCCGAAAACCGCCGCGCGCTCATGACCGATGACGACTCCTGTCCCCTCTGCAAGAAACCGCTCGACGACAAGGATAGACGCTCACTCGAGGCCGGCGCGGCTAAAGAAATCGCCGAACTTAAAGCTAATATCGAGCGTGACCGCGCAGGTAAGGAGCGTGCTGAGCGTGAAATGCGTGAAGTCGAGGCCGAGGGTAGGCGCCTCAGCGACAACGTTAAAGGCGAGAATGAGTTCCAAGCAAGTAAGGGTAAGCTTGAGGGTGAGATTAGCGCATTTGAGGGCGCCGCCGAGAGTCTAGCGGGCATCGGTAAACAACTCGCCGATATCCAACCCAAACTCGCGCAAGACGCCTTCGCCGGCGACGAGCACGACCGACTTCAACGCGCCTTGGACGCTATCGACAAACTCGCCTACACGCCCGAGTTCCATCAAAGCGTCAAGAAAAATTTGAAAGACCTGCTCGAAAACGAGACGCTCAAAGCAAACCTGGAGAACGCCAAGCAGACTTTAGAATCGACCGGCGCGACCATCAAAACGCTGACGGCGCGGAAGGATATCGAACTCCGCGCCATCGGTGAGGATGAGAAGAACGCGTCGGCGCTCGCGGCGGAGCTGGCGGAGCTGGCGGATATCTCGACGAGAATCCTGATAACCGAAGCGGCGCTCGCGGAGAAAAAAGCGGTCGAAACCACCGCTACGGCCAATAAAACCACCGCCCAGGTTAAGATAGATAATTGCGCAAAACTCGCGCGACAAAAGAGCGACCTTACCGTTGAGCGAAAGGAAGCGGCTCGCGAGACCGGCATCTACGACACGCTCGCCTTTATCTTCAGTAAGAAAGGCATCCAGGCGCTCATCATCGAAAACACCATCCCCGAAATAGAGGACGAGGCCAATTCGCTCCTCCATCGCTTGACCGGCGGGCGAATGAGCTTGCGTTTCGTCACGCAGAAGGATAAGAAGACCGGCGGGGTGGTCGAGACGCTCGACCTCATCATCACCGACGGCGAACTCGGCGAGCGCAAGTACGAACTCTTCTCAGGCGGCGAGGCGTTCAGGATAAACTTCGCCGTGCGCATCGCCCTCTCCGAATTCTTAGCGCGCCGCGCGGGCGCTCGTCTGGAGACGCTCGTCATCGACGAGGGCTTCGGAACCCAGGACGAGGAGGGCAAGGAGAGACTTATCGAAGCGATAACCGCGATCCAGGAGAATTTCAAGAAAATAATCGTCATCACCCATCTCGACGATTTAAAGGAAGCCTTCCCCGCCCGCATCGAGGTGACCAAGGAGCGCGGCATCGGCTCGGTGGCGACGGTGATATAAGTAGATGTATATGTAGTAGAAGCACCGCCGCTATCAATCACCCAAAATAGGCTCCCCCATAGCTGCCAAGCTATTAATAATTATGCAGGCTATTGATATAATCGGGAGATAAATCACGCCAGCCGGAGACATCTCAGGAGAGCATCGATGTATTTTCAAACCGCTGGAATCGAAGTCGCGCTTTGGATTCCGCCATTGGTCGCCTTTGTGATTTCGTTTTTTACCTCTATGGGAGGTGTCTCAGGGGCCTTTTTACTGCTCCCTTTTCAAATGTCCTTTCTCGGGTACACCAACCCCTCGGTCAGCGCCACCAACCAGTTGTATAATATCGTAGCCATCCCGAGCGGCGTCTACCGGTACCAAAGGGAGGGCCGCATGGTGTGGCAACTGACCTGGATTGTGGTCGCCGGGTCACTGCCGGGCGTACTCATCGGGGCTTACGCGCGCGTCAATTACCTTACCGACCCCCAAAACTTCAAGCTCTTTGCCGCGGGGGTCTTGCTCTATCTAGGGTTCAAGATGGCTCGCAACCTGCTCCAAAAAAACGCCGACGACTCGGGCATGAACGGCGCCGAGCACTTTCAGGAACTCGCGCGCGATAATCGACACACAACATTGGGAACCGACGGCGCGGCTCCGGGTCCGGGTCAAAGAATTGAAGTTACCCATTTTAATCGAAGACGCCTCGGCTACACATTTTACGGGGAGTCGTTCGACATTGCGTTCTGGGGGATTCTAGCCCTCAGCTTCGTCATCGGAATCGTCGGCGGTATATACGGCATCGGCGGCGGCGCCATCATCGCGCCCTTCCTGATCTCTTTTTTTGGTCTTCCGGTCTACACGGTAGCCGGCGCGGCGCTGATGGGCACCTTCGTCACGTCGGTGGCAGGCGTAGCTTTCTACCAGGCGATGGCGCCGTTATATCCCCAGCTGTCGGTGGCGCCCGACTTTTTGCTCGGCTCCCTTTTTGGGCTGGGAGGCATGGCCGGGATGTACCTGGGCGCGCGGTGTCAAAAACATGTCCCGGCAAGAGCCATAAAGTGGATGCTTAGCGGTATAATAATCTTCACGGGCCTCAAATATGTGCTGGACTTTTTCAATTGATTAGGGCCAGGTCAGGGGGGACGTCATACCGTGTGAAAACTCCCCTTAAAAGTGTCATTGTGAGCCGTAAGGGTAGCAATCTCCGGGGATTGCTACGCCGCCCGAAGGGGCTCCTCGCAATGACACCAGTCGATGCAAGGCTGACAGAGTACCGGCTCGAATGCCTCAAGCATTTCTTTGTGCTCTCGTTGATCGGCCCCCGTAGCTTGGTCCATTGTTTTCTCCTAAGCTTAAGGCTTTGCCGTAAGGCCGTACTGAGCAAAATGACGGTCGAAAGTAAAGACCGCATCGAGCGCAAGCCTCTCCATTACCACAAAGCTGGTACAATCGGTAAAACTGTAGGTTTTATCCGAATACTTACGAGCAACTTCCCAGGCCGCATTGAGCAAACCCTCGTCAATAAATATCAAGTTTAACGCGCTACTCTCAAACACCAACTCGCCGAAACCGCTAGCCACTTTATGCCCCAAACAGCTTCGAAGCGCCGTATATGTCTCATCAAAAATATAATCGGTCAGATAGACAGCCATGGGCTGCGTTAACAGCCAATCCCAAAAACGCTCAGCGGCGGCATGATTCTTATCTTTTGAGCTAAGCAAAGCGACAAGACCGGAAGTATCGAGAAAAATAGACTTCATTCCGTCGCCTTACCATAGATATATCGATCATGCTGCTCAGAGAGATCCTCCGGACCACCCTCGGCAGCTAATTCAGAAAGCCTCCTTATGGGGTCTTCTTCAAGCCTCTTCCCTTTCAATCGCTCATCGATCAGTTTTCTTACAACCGCCGCAAGGCTGCCTTCTTTTTTTGCTTCTCTTACTAGAAACTGGTATTGCTCTGGTTCTAAATATAACTGTACGCGCTCAGATGTCTTTTTCGGCATACAAACCACCACCTTCTTACATTATACTATATATACAGTATAATGTAAGCTATTTTATATCCACTTCACGTCTAAAGATTGCGCAACGAGAGCGGTGGCTAAACCAGGGTATCGTCGATTACATAGAGATGTCCTATAATAGCAACAGGCTCCGTTCTTATCTCGGCTACGTCGGCCCCAGAGAGTTCGAGCCTACGTGGTTTTGTTCTAATACATTCTAAAGAGACCGTCCATTCTTACCCGACCAGGTCGGACAAGATCGGCTAAATCCGAGTCCCCGGTATCTTAGGAGATGAGCTTTGCCGGAATTTTTTAAAGTCGCGAGCGCGCAACAGATTTTCGATTCTTTGGCCGGGTTTGCCAGGCTAACGTTGGAACAAATAGATTTAGAGCACGCGCTGGGACGGGTTCTTGGCCGGGATATAATCTCGCGGGAAGAACTCCCGCCGCGCGCGCGCTCGACGATGGACGGATATGCCGTCCGGGCGGAGGACACCTTCGGGGCCTCCGATGCGGTGCCGGCCCTGCTGAAAGTGGCCGGGAGCGTCGCCATGGGGTCGCTTCCCGATATGCCGGTCGCCCCCGGTCAGGCAGCGGAAATTCCCACAGGAGGATTCTTGCCCGAGGGGGCCGACGCGGTCGTCATGGTGGAATATACGAACCCCTTAGGTCATGGAGAAATCGAGGTAACAAGACCTGTGACCAGGGCCGACAACATCCTGGAGCGCGCCGGCGATGTCGCTTTAGGTGAGACCGTACTGTCGGCGGGGACGCGCCTTAGGCCCCAGGATGTCGGCATGCCGGCCGGTCTAGGCATTACCGAAATCACCGTCTTTAAAAAACCAAGGGTCGCCATAATCTCGACCGGCGACGAAATCATCCCGGTAACGGAGACGCCTTCACCGGGGCAGATACGGGATATCAATAGCTACGCGCTTCGCGCACTCGTCGAGAGCGTCGGCGCGGTGCCGATAGCTTGCGGTATTGTCCGGGATGAACCGTACCTTTTGAAATCCGCGCTAGCGAATGCGCTTGAGGCGGCGGATGTGGTCGTCGTCTCCGGCGGCAGCTCGGTGGGCGAGCGCGACCATATCGTCGAAGTAGTAAATAGCTTTCCCGAGGTGGAAATATATGCTCACGGCATTGCCATAAGCCCGGGCAAACCGACGCTTCTGGCGGAGGTGCAAGGCAAGCCCGTCTTCGGGCTGCCCGGCCATCCGGTATCGGCAGTCATCGTGGCGCAAGTCTTTCTGCTGCCGTTTCTGAAATATCTCGAAGGCGAAGAACTCAAGAAAGAGCCCACCGGCCAACGCATAAGCGCCGTCCTCGCCACATCGGTTCATTCGCCCCATGGACGGGAAGAATACACCAGGGTAAAACTCGAACGAGAGCGGGACGGCCTGGTCGCGCGCCCCGTCTTCGGAAAAAGCGGCATGATGTCGACCCTCGTCAAAGCGGATGGTTTCTTTGTCATACCGATTCACGCCGAAGGCGTGGCGGCCGGGGAGGTCATCGACGTATACTTATTTTAAAAAGGAACAAACTCGAGTCGGTTGATTGCGGAAGAGCGTGCTAAATAATTACAAAGGAACTACCATGGAGCGAGCGAAGAGAGTATATCGCAACCTGAAGCCCTTGGCTGAAGCGAGAGCGATTCTATTCGGTAATTTTAAGGATATCCTCCTTGGGTCCGAAACGATTGCGGTGCGAAAAGCATTGGGGCGCGTGTCGGCCCGACCCGTGACCGCGAAGCAATCCGTTCCGGCATATCACGCGGCCGCTATGGACGGTATCGCGGTCAAAGCTACCGAGACCTTTGGCGCGCTTCCTGAAAAGCCGCTCACCCTCCCTAAAGGCGGCCATACCGTCTTAATCGACACAGGCGACCCCATGCCCGACGGGACCGACGCCGTCATAATGATCGAAAAGGTCGAGGCTACGAAAGACGGATGGGAAATCCGGGAGTCGGCGTATCCGTGGCGAAACGTCCGCAAGGCGGGCGAAGATATGGTCAAGGGAGAGATAATTCTCTCAGCGCGCCATCGCGTTCGCGCCTACGACCAGGCGGCTTTGCTCGCCGCCGGTGTCCTTTCCATGGAAGTAATCCGCGGACCCCGGGTCTTAATCATCCCCACAGGGACTGAAATAGTCGTTCCGGAAGAAGCGCCGGACCCGTTGCCCAAAGGCGCGATACTCGAGGTCGACGGGCAGATGCTCGCTTCGATGGCCGAGGAGTGCGGCGCGACCGCGGAGATTCACGCGCCCGTATCCGACATCGAGAGAAAGCTCGAAACAACCCTGAGAGACGCGCTCTCAAAAGAATACGATATAGTGATGATGATAGCGGGCTCGTCGGCGGGTTCGGAGGATTTCACTCCCCCGCTCCTGGAGAAAATGGGTCGTCTCCTTGTCCACGGCGTTACCGTGATGCCTGGAAAACCGGCGTTACTCGCCGAAGTCGAAGGCAAGCCGGTTATCGGCATTCCCGGATATCCGGTCTCGGCGGCGGTGGCTTTCAGGGAATTCGTGCGACCCCTACTCTATATGCTCCAGGGTCTGCAACCGCCTGAGCTGGCGAAAGTGGGCGTCACTGTCGGGCGGAAGATACCGTCAAAACTCGGCCTCGAAGAGCATGTGCGGGTGATAATCGGCGACGTCGGGGGCGCGCTCACGGCCACACCGCTGGCCGGAGGCGCCGGGGTTCTCTCATCGATCGTGCGCGCCGACGGGATTATCCGCATACCACAGGAGACCGGCGGCTTATCCGAGGGAGAAGCGGCCGAGGCGGAACTCCTCGCTTCGCGCGAGATGATCAACGGAAGGCTGGTCGTTATCGGCTCCCACGATATGACCATCGATTTAATAGGAAGCATGCTGAAAGAAGAGACCGGCGGTAGAGTGCAGGTCTCGTCGAGCAATGTCGGAAGCCTGGGGGGCCTTATCGCGCTCAGAAAGCAGACCGCGCATTTCGCCGGCTCACACCTGCTCGATACCGAAACCGGCGAATACAATCATTCCTATATCCAACGCTACCTGCCCTCGATTCCGGTTGAAGTGGTCACGCTCGTCCACCGGTGGCAGGGTTTCATGGTCGCCGGCGGCAACCCGAAAGGCATTCAAAGCGTTCGCGACCTTGCGCGCGGCGACATCGTCTTCGTCAACCGCCAGGCCGGTTCCGGCACCCGTATCCTGCTCGATTACGAACTCGGCAAAGCCGGCATCGAGGCAAGCGCTATCGCGGGTTACCTTAACGAAGAGTACACGCATATGAACGTGGCGATTGCCGTCGCCTCGGGCGCGGCCGACGCGGGCCTCGGTATCAAAGCCGCCGCCAACGCCCTGTCGCTCGATTTCATCCCGGTAACAAAAGAACGCTACGACCTCGTAATACCCAGCGAGTACCTGGAGGACGAAAAAATTCAATTAATGCTGAAAATCATCGGAACGGACGAGTTTAAAGAGCAGGTTGCCGCGATGGGCGGTTATGAGGTCGAGGAGACCGGAAAACGGCAACGGCCCTGAATGCTCAACGCTCCAGAAAACAAGGGCTCCGTTCTGTCTTTCAAGACCGCTGCCGACTGCGGCGCCGTTTATTAGCTCTCTTCGGGGGTGGTCAAATCCTTCGACCGAAAATCCCTAAGCGGCTTTGATTTTAATCTCTTTCGCCTTGGCCTCCTCGGCTTTGGGCAGCTCGACATGGAGAACGCCGTTTTTGTAGGTAGCCTCGATATCATCCATCTTCACCGAAACCGGCAGTTCTATGAGGCGTTCGAACGAACCGTACCGGCGCTCCATCCGGTAGTAGTTCTCCTCTTTGACCTCCTCGGTCATCTTGCGCTCGCCCTTTATCTTCATGGTATTGTCGACAACAGAAATATCGATGTCCTCGGGTTTGATCTCCGGAATATCCATCCTGATGTAGATTTTGTTCTCTTTCTCGTAGATGTCGACATCGGGCATCCAGTGTGAAAGCATCAGCCGCTCTCTCCTTTCAGAACCGAAAGCGCGCTCGAACATGCTGCTCAAATCATCCTGAACCCTGGAAAGCTCCCGCCAGGGGTCCCATCTGCGAAGTGCTGTCATCCTTATCACCTCCTCATATATCTCGATATCAATTAATAGCCTAAAGTAATCGCCTTGCGCCCTGTCCCGAAGCTAAACTATTTATACCCGTTTCGCGACCGGCAAACAGGGATAAAGCTCGTGTCATTAAGAACTATAGGCGTTTACCAGCGGTGTTATGGCGAATATCGCAAAATTTTCACCGATGCTAACCTAAAGGTTAAGAACATGTTTGTATTGAGAGCGGTCATATCGACCGCTCCAGTCGCAAAATCCCTGAGACTTATAGCCGATTTTAAGAACGAGTTAACCCGGTGCTATGTTTAGCCGCCGGGTTAACTTAAGGAAGGTGCTTTAGGTCGCATACAGCCTCTATCGGCTGTTATCCTCTTAAGACTAAAAGAATATCTGCGCCATCTCGAAGACCCGCTCATCTATCGGCCTCAAGGTGAGCGCTTCCGCCAACGGGATGGATGTCACATGTCCGTGCCGGATCGAAGTCATCCGGTCGAATTCGCCCTTCTCGACAAGCTCGATGGCTTCGATGCCGAACTCGGTCGCGACAACGCGGTCGAACGGTGTCGCCATGCCGCCTCGCTGGAGGTGGCCGAGGTTCATCGACCTGGTCTCGAGACCGGTCTTCTCCTCGATAACATCCGCAAGGTGCTCGGCGACGCCGCCGAGCCTCACATGACCGAACGCGTCGGTCTTCTCCGACGTCACGACCTGCTCGCGCCCTTCGGGTCTAGCGCCCTCGGCGACGACTATTATGCTGAATGTCTTACCGCCCTGGCGGCGTTTCTTTATCCTATCTATAATCGCGTCCATGTCGAAACGATGTTCGGGCACGAGTATGATATCGGCTCCGCCGGCAAGTCCGGCGTAGAGCGCGACGTGTCCCGCATCCCGGCCCATCACTTCGACGACCATAATGCGGTGGTGCGATTCGGCTGTCGTGTGGAGCTTATCGATTGCTTCGGTCGCGACCGTGACCGCGGTCTGGAAACCTATCGCGTAATCGGTCCCGTTGATGTCGTTGTCGATGGTCTGGGGGATACCGACCGCCGGAACCGGCTCGTCGAGGTGGTTGAGCTTGTGCGCGACGCCGAGGGTGTCGTCTCCGCCTATGCAAACCATCGCCTCGATGCCGAGGCGCTTCATGTTCTCGCGCATTTTATCGACCGCACCCTCGATTTTGAAGGGATTGGTGCGGGACGTGCCGAGAATCGTTCCGCCCTTCGGCAAAATACCGGAGACCATCTCAGCGGTCATTTCGACGTAATCACCGTTGATGGGACCGGCCCACCCGTTCTTAAAACCAAGAATCTGGTGTCCGCCGGCCAGGCCCCTGCGGACAACCGCGCGTATGGCGGCATTGATAGCGCTCGAATCTCCACCGCCGGTCAACATGCCTATTCTCATTAAACAGCCCTCCCGGTCACTGCCGCGATATAGTCGGTCGCCGCGTTCGACGAGCCGAAAAGTTTAATTTTTCCGCTGACGATTTCATACATCTCGTCAATAGCCGGTTTCAAGAATTTCCTCGGGTCGATAACATCGGGGTTCGCTTTCATAAACCCTTCGACACCGCGTCTGAACGCGTCTCGAATCTCGGTATCGATATTTATCTTTGTTACACCCAGCGAAACCGCCGTGCGGATATCCTCATCCGGAATGCCCGATGCCCCGTGCAAGACGAGTAAGGCTTTGTCGCCGACTAGCTTGCCTATCGCTTCGAGCCGCTTGAAATCGAGTTCCGGTTTACCCTTGTACCAGCCGTGCGCGTTGCCGATTGAGACGGCCAACGCGTCTATTCCGGTCCGCTCCACGTAGTCGAGCGCCTGTTCAGGGTCGGTCATCGAGGCTTCGCGCTCACTTACCGTGATGTGGTCTTCGGTTCCGACGAGCCTCCCAAGCTCGCCCTCGACCGATATGCCGACCGCGTGCCCGAGCTTGACCGCCTCCTTGGTCAGCCTCACATTTTCCTCGTAAGGATGCTTCGAGCCATCGTACATAATCGATGAGAAGCCTGCCTGCACCGCACTGACCAGGTGCTCGAACTCGGTTCCGTGGTCGAGATGGACCGCAACCGGAACTCCGGTCTCTTCGGTGGCGATTTTCGCCATAGCGACGATATTGCGGGCACCCGCGTACTTCATCGCCGAAGGTGAGACGGCCAGGATGATTGGGGATTTCTCTTCTTTGGCGGCTTTAAAGATCGCTTGCGTGATCTCTAGATCGTTGGTGTTAAAGGCACCAACGGCATAGCCGGCCTTCCTGGCTTGAAGCATTAAATCATTGTTTGTCTTGAACACTATTACTCCTCCTATTTTAAATAATCCGCTTTTGTTCTACCCGTTTGCGCTAAGAACAAGTCGTGTTCCGCTAACGGCACTGCCTAAAACGTGAAGCGGTATCGACAAGAATCTTATTTGGCGCCGTATCTGTCAGGAACCGGCTGAATCACCGCGCTTGGCAGTTTATTGATTAGTTAAGACAACACGCGACTCTTCGCCTCTCCCCTCCCAACGACTCTATTTCTCCATGGGATGTCCGAAATCCTACTTGCGTTTCGGCAGTTTTGGCGTTTTTTTGTCCATAGCCCGCCACGCGAGAATCGCTCCGAAGATGACGAGGACTACGCCGATGATCAAATATGCGAGGATATAGCCGACGAGCGTCGCAAGGAGTAGAAAGAGCCCGACGGAGATAAAGATCGCGGCGATAGAGAAGAGCGTAAAGGCCAGTATGATAAAAGCGGCTTTTTTGGCCGCTATCCCGATGGGTCCGGCTACGCTCTCATCGACTACTTGTTTGACCTGCTGCCTGAGATAGGTCGAACTAACTTCAAACAAGTCGAGAATCGACTCGACGAGAGTTCTGCCTCCCTTGGTTTTATCCTCCATTTATCCTCCATTGTCCCGCGAAACCAGACCCGGACACAACCTCAACCAGGCGGTATTCGCCTGCGCTCTCTTCTCGCGCGATATGGCGGAAAAGAGGTTCTCCGACCGAGCCCCTATTGGTATTATATGTAATAGGCGCTTATTGTGCGAGCGCTTATTCTACACTCAAAAAACATCAGAGCCCATGAAGCTGTCTCGACGACAAATCCAGTGCTCAGGGTAGTTTTTTTAAGAACTCAAGAAATCGCGTCTCTCTATCATTCTCGGTAAAGGCCATCTATCCCTTGAAGGCGAATTAATGCCGCGCGGCGGTAATTCGGGCAATAGTCGGATGAAACAACGCGCCTTCAAACCGCATCGCGCACTATCGAATAGGCCTATGGGAAACCGCAAGCGATGCGGTTTGCGACAGAATTCGTGTAGCAATAGGATCGAGCATCGACAAAACGGCGCTCGCGCGCCGTTTTGCTTGGGTTTGCCTATACCGCCTCGGCGGGCTCTTCTCCCGCCCCTTCGTCCGGTGAAGCCTGCCGCCTCTGCATCAGCAAGAGCCGGTCGAGCTTGGCCTCGATGTTTCTGACATCGGTCCTTGAAGGGATGTCGGCTTGATCGAGAACCTTTCTGACCTCGGATTCGATGTTTTGGCGCAGCTCTTTGCGCGCGTGATTCCCCTTTTCGACGACGTCTTTCATCATCGAGAGCCCCTGTTCGCGCGTGATTTCGCCTTTTTCGACGAGTTCATCGACTAACTCCTGGGCTTTTTCCGCTGTAAACGCAATCGCTCCCACACTCAACAACAGACTTTTTCTGATAAAATCGAATAACTCCGCCACGCCGGCCCCTCCTTCCCATTTTAGTCTTTGCTACCCGATTTTAGGTGTTGGTAAACTTATGGATACCAAGACGAGCAAGCGTAATGTGACCGAGAGTTGTTCGCCGGAGATTGATGAACCAAAAAATGGTCCCAAGAAGCCTTTCGGGACTCTTACCAACCACAGAAACCACTTTTCCGGTAAGGTTGCCTAACGAACTTCTTGGGACAGCAAGAAAAATTATAGCAAAGTGAGCGTTAGGATAAAAGGCCGTTGCGGTAAAATTTTATTGTACGAATGGAAGTTAATATCCCCCTAATCGGTCCGTGCCGTGAAGGAATTTTCGACTCGCGCCAAAGCGTCGTGCAGCTCATATTGGCGCATCGAAGTCGTAAGGTCACCCCTGGTCTTCTCCATGACCGAGCGGGCCAGGTCGGTGATTCGGCGCAGGCCGGGCGTGAGAGCATCCGGGTAGTCGAACGATATCAAGAAGTAATAGACATCGTCCATCATAGTCAAGAATCGTTCGCCTTCGGTGAGTTTGCCTTTGCGAATGATATCGAGAATATGCCGGCGGAGTTCTCCCATCGCCTCACCCAGACCCGACAAAAACGGCGGAAAGCCGATTTCGAGCGCTTCCGGTGTCGGAAGCTCCTCACCGGTGACGAGCGCCAACGTCACGCGACCCTCACTATACTCTTTCTCCGCGTCCTGCAAAAAGCCCGCGTAGTAAATTTCGGGGCAGTCTTTGAGCGCCCTTTGTGCTTCGACCAGGGCAACCTTAGCTTGGTCGAGCCCGGTTCGCGCCTCGTCGAATCTTTCCCGATGTATCGCTCTAATAGCCACGCTCGAAAATCGTATTACCTGCCTCGCTTTGGGCAGCGCGATTTCACGCCCTTTGTTGACGACGTCCAGGCGTGCCCGTATCCTTCCACCAATCGGCTCGAGTTCCATATCTTATCCTCTCCAACCTTCCCATTTTTGCTATCCCGACCGCTATCGGCAGGTCCGAAACACCGTCTTTACAAAAGGTTCGATATAGGGGCGCTGTTTTTCATCTATCGATTCGCTCAACAAGACCAATGCGATATAGCGAGGCTCGAACGGCGTCGTCTTCGGGTACATCCTCGCCTCGTACGGCAGCTTGTCGCTCTTTTTGTGGTTACATGTCGAGCAGGCCGTCGTGACGTTCTCCCAGGTATCGACACCACCGCGTGATATCGGTTTGACGTGCTCGCGCGTGAGCCGCTCTTTCTTTTTCAAATCGTGTTTATGCCTGCCGCAATACTGGCAGGTGTGATGGTCGCGCGCGAAGAGCACCGCATTGCTTACCAGCGCCCTGAAGCGGCGCGGTATCTCCACATAATGTACGAGCCGAATGACCAGCGGGTAGGGAAACTCTTTCTTCTCGGTTCTTATGCGCTTGCTTACATGGGTCTCGACTATCTCCGCCTTTTCTTTGAGCAAAAGAATAAGCGCTCGCTTAACCGGTACGAATGTCAGGGGCTCGGTACTCGCGTTTAAAATGAGTGTCTGCTCCATAAGCATCACGATTGGGCTGCGCCTTGGCGGAATGCTTCCCCGTGCGCGGCTTTTCGCCCAACGCCTCCGTTTTTGGCAAATCTTGGTCATAATTATAGCAAGAAGAAGGCTTTTGCTAAATAAAAATCTTTGCCGGGGCAGACCCCGCGAAAGACGCGTTCTTCCATCTTGTTAGTATACTTTGCCCCGCGCCCTTACCTCGAAGATACTGCCGCGATATTTACCCGGGCCGGCCGGCGGCAAATCCGTTATCCAGATCAGGTAATACCGATGGTAGGTTTCATCCATTGTGACCGAGATCTCTCGCTGAGCGCCTTCGATTTCCTTGACGGTCGTCCAGTCGAGAACGTCGTCGGAAGCCTTTACGGCTCCGCTCCAGCCGCCCGAAGAAACAATCGTCATCTCTCTCATCTCGACGCGTTTGCCGAAGTCTATATATACCCCGATCCCGTCTTTTAATTTGCCGAAATCGGCGGTGTGATAGCTCTCCGTAGACCAGCCGGTCGAATCGTCTCCGTCGATGATTCGCGCTACCAGCGAAGGGTTCTCGTCGCCGTCGCCGCCGGGGTCGTAATCGACGACCTCCACCGGTACGAGTGTTTCTATTCGCTCGGTCTCGACGCGGGTCTCTTCGACGGCCGCGACCGTCACGGTCGGCTCCTTCTCGACCACCGCCCGGTCCTGAACGCTTACGCTATAATAGCCGACGACCGCAAAGGAAAAGGCACCGAAGACGATGAGCGTCTTTGCGAAACCGGTAAGCCTCGTTCTCTTGGCGCGCCGGGCCCTCGCACGATCGAGACGTTTGGGAATCGCCGCGCGCATCAAGTCGCGCGTCTCCTTGGAGTCCCAGTATTCGAGATCCGCAAGGAGAGCCTCGGCCGACTTATACCTATCGCTTGGCTCTTTTCGCATGAGTTTGTCGATTATCACCTCGAGCACAATCGGTATTTCCGGGTTGACCTCGCGCACGTGCTTGGGGAACTCCGCGACATGTTTTCCGGCTACCTCCACGGAAGAGTCCCCCGCGAACGGCGGTTCGCCCGTGGCCATCTCGTAGAGGATAACACCGAGTGAGTAGAGGTCGGAACGATGGTCGGCCGGCTTGCCCCGCGCCTGTTCGGGAGAGATATAGCGAGCGGTTCCCAACACCCGTCCGTTCTGTGTGAGGCCGGGCATCGCGAGCGCCCGGGCGATTCCGAAATCGCTGACCTTGACGATTTTGTCCGCGGTTATCAATATGTTTTGCGGCTTGATATCGCGGTGAATAATACCGTTGCTATGCGCGTGGGCGAGTGCGTCGACTACCTGGCGCGCGATATCGGCGATGGTATTTGCGGAAAACGGCGCGCGCTCATCGATCAGTTCCTTGAGCGTCTTTCCGTGTACGTATTCCATGACGATATAGTAGATGCCGTCGGTATAGCCGGTATCGTATATGGTGGCGATATTCCGGTGGATGAGGCCGGCAGCGGAATGGGCTTCCCTCTTGAAGCGCTCGACAAAATGGCCGTTGTTCGTAAAACGGAGATGCAATATTTTTACCGCCACCGGACGGTTGAGCACCGTGTCGAACGCCCGGTAGACCGTAGCCATGCCGCCGCGCCCTATGGGTTTGTCAATCCTGTAACGCCCCTTGATGACCTGCCCGCGCATATGCCCCCGATAACTTATCTATTACTGCTACTGGCGCGTCTTTATCCGCGCCGATCTTAAAATGATGTAGAGCCTGGGCCAACCGAAACCGAACACTCTACTATTTTACACGTATCGGGCTGAGAGTTGAATCTATTCCACATGATAAATAGCTTCGGGTTCGAGAATAGAGCGGCCTTCGGTGAGAGCCGAACGATTAAGCCCTACCATGCCGGCAGGCGTTTCCCCCGAGGCAAAAATGGGTATCAGAGAAACGAGCAGTGCGCCTATTGATGGAGAGGGGAGTCGCTTGCAGAGCCTTAAGTGGAACGCCGACCAACTCTTGCCGCTAAGAGAGGTCGCGGCGGAGTTCAGAGACCACATCTGGGTGATAGTGGAGAGCTGGATGGAGCGCATGGAATCGGCCGATGACAATACTTTCAGGGAGCGAATCACCGAGACGATCCTTGTCGACAATATCCCGAGCTTGCTGCGCGGAATTTCCAAGGTAATCGAATCACCCGAGAGGATCGAGGATTTCGAGGCCGGAGGGGTCATTTTCGAGGCCGCCGCGGAGTTCGGCGCAAATCGACAACAACAAGACTACAAGCCGTCCGAATTGCTTAGAGAACTCGATTTGCTCCGAGAGATTATATGGCGATTTTGCGATGAGAACTTCGCCGTCACCGAATTCTATGAACTTGAGAGGCGGATAAATCGTCCTTTCGACAAACTCGTCTCGATCATCACCGGGCACTATATCAACAGCTTCGAGAGCGAGCTGAAGCAACTAGCGCGCCGCGACCGCTTGACGGGTTTCTTTAATTACGAATCCTTCAAAGAGATATTGCACGAAGAGTTAAAGCGCTCAAAGCGCTACCGCAGGTCGTTTTCGATACTCCTCGTAGACATCGACGGCTTAAACGACTATAATAACACCTTTGGGCGCGGGGCGGGCGACGCCCTTCTCGGTGAGGTCTCACTCGTGATGGCGCGGACCATTCGCGACGTCGACCAACCGGTTCGCTATGGTGGAGACGAGTTTGCCGTCATCATGCCGGAATCGAACAAACGGCAGGCGCAAAAAGCCGCTGAGCGCTTGCGAAGGGCGATTAAACTAGAGGCCAAGCATCAAGTCGAGAAAGGGGCGCCATCGCGGTCGCCCGTGACTATAAGTATCGGGCTCGCCTCATACCCAAAGGACGCCGTAACGGCGCACGAATTGGTCAGCCTGGCCGATGAGGCGCTCTATGAGGCAAAACAAGGCGGCAGAGACATGGTGGTCGCGATCGATGTCAAGAAACGGCGGTAGCGGGAGCGCTCCTATGCTTTTTCCATGATTTCTTTAGCCTTTTTAGTGACATCGTTCTCCATGGCGAGCATCTTCTTGACAACGCCCGACTTTGTGCCGGCTCGACCTATGATGACCCGGCGATTGCCGGAGGCGACGGCACCCCACTTCTGCTTGTAAGGCTCGTCACCCCTTAGAAAATCGTAGCGCGCCAAACCCTCCCCGATTGCGTCCTCTATCGATTGCGCGATTAGGATCGTAGAGACGTTCAGGCTCCCCCAGTCCGGCTCAAAACCGCCGAGGTAGTAATAGAATGAGCCGCCAAACGCAAAGCCGTACATCGCGGCGACAGGCTTGCCGTCCACTTCGAGAATATAAAGCCTTAGCCAACCCGTCTCGCAAAGGTCCCTCGCGAGTTCGGAGTGGAATCTCCTGAATTTAGGGTTGAGATAAGCACCGGGCTTCTTCTTGCTTAGAAAGCGCTTCCGGTGAAGCTTGAAGAAGAGGCGCATGTCCTCTGTGACACTCTCACAATCGCTCTGTCGAATCACCGGGCTGTAATCCCGCTCCAGACGCCGGCGATAATACCGGACATTCGTGCGGAATTTCTTGCTTAAGCCGGCAAGAAAGACTTCCCAGGTAGAATCGAGCGCGCGAGTATAGCTTTTGTCCTGAGCCAATACCTCGCCGTTGAGATTATCCGCAACCGCGAGCCGGACTATCTCACAGGTCTGACTCGATTGGGGAATCTGGTGGAGGTCGACGGCGTCCCACATAGAGAGCGAAAGGAGTTCTTTAAAGATAGCCGAAACCGCGTCATCGCGCGCCGTCGCCGCGATAACGTCTAAGTAATCGGTACCCTCGGTGCCGATAAATGAGACTATTTTTAACGGTAAAGCGAAAAATGTGGAGGTAATATAAAGTGGTGCCAGCGCCGCGAGCCCGGAAGCGTCACGCGCGGCTATGATGAGAAGCTTTTTCCCCTTACCGTTCTCCCGCCACCAATGCCAAGACCATTGCCAGGTCTGAAAGACCGACATGCCCGCCTCGGCGGCGAGCGCGTTCCACTCTTCCTTGAGGGCCTTGAAATCCTCGAGGTCCGTTATTATCTCAATAGCAAACAAGGCCCGACTCCCGTCTGCGACTATCCAAGTTCAGTTCTTCGAACTATTCCGCTTCTAGATCTTGCCCTTTGCGCACATGATTTTTGTAGATCACGCACTTTTCACATATTTCGTACGTACTGCAACAACAACCTTGTTTTATCTTCCAGCAACTCGTCCGCTGCTTGTATGCCGCGCAATCCATGTAATGGCTCGCGGGGCACCCTTTGATATCCCAGCAACTGTTCATAGACCCCTCCATTGTGTGCTTATCGAGCACACTCAGCTAGTACCAGGTTACAATCGTGTCAAGTGCCGTATTTGTAGTATCCGTCAAAAAATTATACTATTTTTTCTTCGATTTACCATATAATTGTTGCGCTTGTAGTATGCGTTCCTTTAGCTCCTCTTCGTCTTTGACGCCGTTGACGTCGACATCGAGATTCATCATGGCCATGACACAGGCTCTAACGATTGTCGTGTTCGCCAGCTTTCTGCCGCCGGTGACCTTCGATTTGAGACTCACGGCTTCAAGAAACGTAAACATTTCCTCGGGCATCGTTATCGGCACGCGAAGATAATCCTCTTTACCCACTGAACCCTCCTTAAATATCCATCACTAAAAACACCGCCGGTCTTTGAACTTATGTTTACCTGTCGAAAACATTATAGGCGCTTTGGCACACAAGCTTCAAGTGTTAAAGGTTGGTATTGAATAGACATGTTCCAGGCCGAACGCCGCCGCGATGTCTCGATGCCGGTTGCCGTCAAGGCGCCGCCAGTTCATCTATTTTTTCCGCGATATCGAGAAACTCGGCCAATATGGCGTCTATCTTCGCCTGGTCGCGCTCGTTCTTTCTCGCCGCCATCGTCAGTTCCTTGATGAGTTCGATTTGACGTTGGTTTAAGATACCGACTATCACATCGTTACGAACCCGCGCCTCGCGCATCTTTCGCTTCAAGAACATCCGCTCACCCATGGTGGAGACCGATGCCGTCCCGCGCATAAATCGATTGACCGCCGCGATAGCGACGTTTACCATACCGCTGCGTATGAACCCCACCCGATGACCACTCCTCGATGTGTAGAGTCGTTTTAATAAATCTCTCTGTGGCGGCCGATTAATTATCGGCTGTCCTTATTATTTTGAGGGTCGGCAAGCGAAAAAATCTCGTCGAAGCCGACCTCCAAAGCCTCCGCGATGCGGTACGCCGTGCGCGGGCTTGGCCTATAAATTCCTCTCTCGATTTGCGACATGAAACCGCCGGTAATGCCCGCTCTTGCCGCCAATTCCGTTTGGTTTAATCCTTTGCGGATTCGTATCCCTATTAAGATTTTAGTTTTTACTATTAATCTCATCGGCCTATCCTCGCCATATTTAATATATATTAATACCCTCAATAAAGCAAGGTTATCTTTGGAATTTATTAAAAATTTGAGGAACTAACCACTATAATGACTATATGGGTGTCGGAAATGTTATCAAAAGAACTAGAACCAGGCGAGGCGTATCGCAGGAAGACCTGGCGGCGAAAGCCGGAGTCTCGAGCGGCACCATCGCCGATATAGAGATAAAAGACCGAACGCCAAAGCTAACGACGCTCGATAAAATAGCGGGCGCGCTCGGCACGACTTCGGAACAATTGCTCAAAGAGGCCGGGCTATTGGCGGCCTCCAAAGAAGACTCGGAGATAACCACGCTGGCCTCACGGATAAAGGAACTGGGCAGACGCGACCGAAGAATCGTCGACCACCTGGTCGACCGGTTACTGGAAGAAGAGGGTAATTATGATGCCTAATCGGCCGCAAACGCGTTCGCACCAGAACCGGGGGATGTTGTGAGCGCATGGCGTTTAATCAGCAACAAAGGTTTACGAAATGCATTTTCTTAAACCATTAATGGGTCGTCTGTGGTGGACATTATTCAAACTCCGATTCGCTAAAGAAGCTGGCAAAATGTGTCGCTGAGCTGCGATTACTATAAAATAACTACGATTATAGTACAGCTAATGAATTTAAATAGTACTTAATCAATCAGCTATTTAACTTCTTGATAAAATCATGCAAACAGCAATCCTAAACTTGGTTGAGGAATACAGCATAACCGAGAGGTTTACCAAATTCCGACTTAAACTGCTTCAAGCGTACAAGGGGTAAATTGGCAGAATTACAAAACTATTGACTTAAATAGTTATCGTGTTACCATAAATTGATACCGATATATACTAAAACTAGGTAATAGGAAATAACTATGCTATCAACATTAATCACATCAAAAACAAGAGTAAAACTGTTAACGCTTTTTCTCACCCACCCCGACGCGAGGTTCTACTTTAAGAACCTCATCGAGCGGCTTGGTGTTCCGCCTTCGGCGCTCCAAACGGAGCTAAAGAAGTTTGAATTAATCGGCCTTCTGAAGAGTGAGCGCGAGGGCAATATTAAGTTTTATTGGGTTGATAAAAGCTTCCCTCTTTACCCTGAATTAAAAGGCATTATTTTTAAGACGGTTGGTTTAGCTGACCGCTTAAAAGAAGCCCTCGATAAAATAGGTCATATCGATGTTGCTTTTATCTACGGCTCAGTAGCTAAAAACCTTGAAGATGCCAAATCGGATATCGACCTTATGGTAATCGGTGATCCCGATATGGATGCCTTATCAGATGTTGTTACCGCTGCCGAACATGAACTTATTCGAGAGGTCAATTACACCGTTTTTGACCCCAAAGAGTGGAAAGAGCGTGTCGCCAAAAATAATTCCTTTGTTATGGATGTTTTAAAGAATAATAAGATATTTCTCATAGGCGGTGAGGATGAGCTACGACGAATTGCTCAAAGCTAGAATTATAGAGCCGGTAACAGTCTCAGATGAAGAGATTGCCGATCTATTAAAGGTCGCAAGGCGAGATATCAATACGGCCAAGAACCTTATCAATTCTGACCTTGATTGGGCGTTTGCTATTGCATACAATGCAATTTTGCAACTTACCCTTGCCTGGATGAACCAGCTTGGGTATCGGCCCCGTGGCGAAAATAAGCATGTAAACACCTTCATCTTCCTTGAACATACTGTGCCTAAGGAAAGACAGCCGATGATAAGAAGGCTTCAGAAAATGCGCAAGAAAAGAAATGCCACCGTTTACAGGCAAAAGGGACTCATTTCAGAAAAAGAAGCGCTTACGGTTATCGACTTTGCAAGCGAATATGCTAAAGAAATTGAATCCGTTTTACCGGCTGGGATAGTTTCACTTTCACATAAAGAGGACTAATATGGACTGCCTCATCTACCTTAGAGTTTTCAACAAAAGAACAAGCCGAAACCAATGAACGAGAAGGCTATTCCATCCAAGCCAGATCACTTGGAAGCTTATATGGCTGAAGCAATTCCGGTAGAGATTTTAAAAGAAGAGCAGAGTCGAATCAGCTCAGAGTATCAACGGTCGAAGCCAGACTAGATGCGCTAACAGCCAAGAATGAAGAGGTCGAAGAAGTTATCGAACTTACGATAAAAATGGCTCCTAATTGCTACAAGGCATACATGGAAGCTTCCCCTCAGACACGAAGGATGTTCAATCAGCTCTTTTTCAAAAAGATATACATAAAATGGTAAACGTGTGCCTACGCTTTTTCAGCGTTTCGGGCACATGTCGGGCTGCTGAGCTGGTGAGTCATATACCCCCGGCAAAGCCGGGGGCTTGAATTGTGAACCGCTCAAAGCGGTCTTAAAAGCTGGGGCCGCCTAAAGGCGACTATAGCAGCTTAAGCTGATCCAACCTTTGCTCTTCTGCTTCCTGCTTCTTAATATACTTGCGGATCACTTCTTCATCCCGGCCAACTGTTGATACAAAAAGCCGGCGTGCCCAAAAGCTTCTGGCCGGTGAAATTGCGAGTTCGCCCATCAAAAGTCAAGGGCGTATGAATCGCACTCTTGCCTTTAATAAAACCTTGTCACTTGGGACACCGAGTACTTCGGTGGGATAGAAATTAGCATGTGCACATGATCTACCATCATGTGTCCTTCCAACACGGTACTCTCACGCTGTTTGGCATAGATTATGAAACACATCGCCTAAGTATTTG